>NZ_DBEXAY010000242.1:0-4764 GCF_048170485.1 Victivallis sp.
TTTTTCATTATTTTTTCGCAATTTCGCAGAAATCAAGATATATTACCCGGCAATGCAACCACGAAAAGAGAGTCCGGAATCATGCAGATCGGCACCGAGTTTCAGTGTGAAATTGAGAAAACCGTATTCGGGGGCGACGGCCTGACCCGCTGTGACGGGGAGGTGGTGTTCCTCCCCCGCACACTGCCCGGAGAGCGGCTGATCGGCCGGATCACGGCAAAAAAGAAGAACTATTCGCGCGGCACGGTGGTCCGCTTCGGAGAGACCAGTCCGCGGCGGATCGAACCGGGATGCCCCTACTTCGGGCGCTGTCCCGGCTGCTGTTACCGCCACGCGGAATACGGGCTGGAGGCGGAGCTCAAGTCCGCCCAGCTGGCCGATCTGCAGGCCGGGGCGGGGATCGAGCCGGCGCCCGGCGTGGTCGCCCCCTTCGCCGCGCCGCTTCCCGCGGAGGGGTACCGCGACAAGATCGTCCTGCACGTCCACAAATCCGGCGGCCGGACCGAACTCGGCTATGTGATGGCGGACAACACAACCGTGACCGACATCGAGCGCTGTCCTCTGGCGCATCCGGAGATCAACGCCGAACTGGCCCGGCTCCGCGCCGACAAATCCTTTCTCCACTCCTTGCATGAGGGGATGGACGTCACCTTCCGCCGGACCGATCGCGACGGCGTGCGCTTCTGGCGCAACCGCCCGGCCGCCAACCTCACCTGGCTGCGCGAAACGGTTCCCTTCGGCGAACTGTCGGTGCCGTGCGGGAGCTTCTTCCAGGTGAATCCGGCGGGATGCGCGGTGCTGGTCGCCGAATTCGAAGCGGTGCTGGAGCGCCTTTCGCCGCACCGGGTGATCGATCTCTATTCCGGGGCGGGGCTGTTTGCCGCGGCCGCCGCACACCGCGGAATCGGCAACATTCTGGCGGTGGAGTCGGACGAAGCAGCCGCGGCGGCCTGCCGTTACAATCTGCGGCGGTACGGAGTGGCCGAGCCGGAGGTGGTCGCCGGGGACGCCGCCGACGCGTTCGGCCGGAGTCCGGAATCCGATCCGGCCGGGACACTGCTGGTGGTCGATCCGCCGCGCACCGGGCTGTCGCCGCAGGCGATGCGCAACCTGGTGGAGAGTCCGCTGCGGTTTCTGGTTTACATTTCGTGCAATCCCTCCACCTGGGTGCGGGATGCGCTCCGGCTGCAGAAGGGCGGATTTGAGTTGAACCATCTGCGCGGCGTCAACATGTTTCCGCGCACCGGTCACTTTGAACTCTTCAGTTTCTGGGCGAGAGAGCCGGAGGCGCGCCATGGCTGAGCGAGCCGGGTCGGTCGCCGGGCACCGCCGGCGGCTGCGGGAGCGGTTTCTGCGCGCCGGGCTGATCGGGCTGCAGGACTACGAGGCGCTGGAGCTGCTGCTGATGTTCGCCATTCCGCGCCGCGACGTGAAGCCGCTGGCCAAACTCCTGCTCGAACGCTACGGTTCGGTGGAGAAGGTGCTGGATGCACCGCCCTCCGAACTGCTTGAAATCGACGGCATCGGTCCGCACGCCGCCACGCTGATCGTACTGCTCAAACAGCTCTGCGCCGAATACCTCGAGCAGAAGGCGCGGAGCGTGGACGTGCTCGACTCCACCGGCAGAGTGGTCGATTTTCTGCGCATGAAGCTCGGCGGCGGGCGGAAGGAGACCTTCATGGTGCTCTTTCTGAACACGCAGAACCACCTCATCACCTATGAGACCTATCCGGGCACGGTGGACCGCGCGCCGGTCTATGCGCGGGAGATCGCCGAGCGGGCACTGCTGGCGCGGGCCAGCGGCGTGATCGCGGCGCACAACCATCCGTCGGGGGTCTGCGACCCGTCTCCGGACGACATCCGGCTCACCCGGAGCCTTGCGGCGGCGCTCTCGCCGCTCGGCATCTCCCTGTTCGACCACATCATCGTCACGCCGACCGCCTACCGCAGTCTGAAGGCGATGCGACTGCTCTGACGCGCTTCCGGCACCGTTTCAGGCGAGGAAGTTCCGGGCGGAGCGGCGCAGCTCCTCGACGCTCATTTCCGGGCGGAAGATGCCGATTCCGACGCCGAGCCCGTCGGCGGAAGCGAGGAAGGCGTCTCGGTTGGAGCGGTCGATGCCGCCGACCGCGAAGATCGGCAGCGGCACGACCGACTTCAGCACCCGGATGTTCTCCGGCGTGCCGCAGGGAAACGCCTTGAGCAGATCGGCACCGGCGTCGATTGCCGTGAAGGCCTCGGTCGGCGTCTGAAACCCGGGCAGTGAAAGCAACCCGAGTTCGACGGTCCGCCGGATCACCGCCGGGGAGGTGTTGGGCGAGATGATGTATTCACCGCCGACGCGGGCGACCTCCTCCACCGCCGCCGGGGTGAGGACGGTTCCGGCGCCGATGTGGACCTCCGTGCCGCGGAAATGTTTCGCGAGCAGAGCGATGGTTTCGAGTGCGCCGGGGGTGTTGAGCGGCACTTCGAGAAAACGGAGCCCTTCGCCGGCGAGCGCTTCGCAGGCCGGGAGGGCGATTTCACGGCGGAGGCCGCGCAGGATGACGATGATTTTTTCCGCGAGCATTTCACGGCAGAGCGGGTGGTTCATAGCGGAGCTCCTTTGTTATGTTGAGGCGGCAGGTTCCGGCCGGTTTCACGGCATGTAGACGCCGCCGTTGATGTTGAGAATTTCCCCGGTCACGTAGGGATTTCCCACGGCGAACCGGACCGCGGCGAAGATCTCCCCGGCGTCGGCGCCCCGTTTTACCGGAATCCGTCCGGTCATGGCGGCGGCCTCCTCCGGCGTGAGCCTGCCGGCGAGTTCGTCGGAGAGGATCATGCCCGGCGCGACGGTGTTCGCGGTGACGCCGTGCGGCGCGCCCAGTCCGGCGAGGGAGCGGGTCAGGCTGTGCAGGCCCGCCTTGGAGAGGGCGTATTCGACCATCGACCGCTTTGCGGACCGGTAGGCCCAGACGCTGGAGATGTTGACGATCCGGCCGCCGCCGCGCCTCTTCATCTGTTCGAGCGCGGCCAACCCGCAGAGGTAGGGACCTTTGAGATTGACGCCGATCACCGCGTCGAACCAGTCGCCGTCGGAGAGTTCCGGCGGGCGCTTGTAGGGGTCGATCCGCGCGTTGCAGACGAGGATGTCGAGCCCGCCGTACTGCTCTTCGATTTCAGCGAACGCCTTCTGCACCTCCGCTTCGCGGGAGATGTCGAACCGCTTCACCGCGGCACTGCCGCCCGCATTGCGGATTTTCGCGGCGACCGCTTCGGCCTTTTCGAGGTGATGGGCGCAGTTGACGATGACCTGCGCGCCCGCTTCGGCGAAGAGGCGCGACATGGTCGCTCCGAGTCCCTGCGAACCGCCGGTGACCAGAACCGTTTTTCCGTTCCATTCCATAGGGGACCTCCTACCAGTCGCTGACTGCGCCGTCCTCGCGGAAGAGGCGGGGCAGATGGATGCTGATCTTCGGATGGTTCCGGCAGAGTTCCTCGTTGAGTTCGATGCCCCAGCCGGGCTTTTGCGGCAGGTCGAGGAACCCGGCCTTGACCTGAAGCGGTTCGGTGATGACCTCGTTCCGCCAGTCGTTGAGGTGAAGCCGTTCCTGAATGAGGAAGTTCGGCGCGACCGCGTCGAGATGGGCGGAGATCACCGTCAACACCGGACTCATCGGGCCGTGCGGCGCGAGGAAGCCGGAGAAGGCGTCGGCGAGCGCGGCGATTTTGTACGCTTCGAGGAAGCCGTTGCAGTGAGCAAGGTCGGGCTGGACGACGCTGACCGCGCCGCACTCCAGCAGCCGCCGGAACTCCCAGCGCGATTCGAGCCGTTCCCCGGCGGCGATCGGCATCGGGAGCGCCCGGGCGACCCGCGCCATCGCCTCGACGTCAAGCTGGCTGACCGGCTCTTCGAAGAAGTAGAGCGAATACGGCTCCAGCGCGTGTCCGATGGCGATGGCCGAATCGGTGTCGTAGCGGCCGTGGCCGTCGAACATCAGCAGCCGGTCCGGGCCGATCGTCTCGCGGATGGCTTCCGCCGCCGTGGCGATGGTGCGGATGACGGCTGGGTCACGCAGCGGCCACGACGGGAGTGCAATGCTGAATTTGAAGGCGTCGTATCCGGCGGCGATCGCTTCGTGTGCCCGGTCGCGGATCACCGCCGGTTCCAGCGAGCCCCCGGTCCAGCCGTTGACGTAGACGCGGATCTTCTGCCGGTACGGGCCGCCGAAGAGCCGGCAGACTGGCACGCCGAGGCTTTTGCCGAGAATGTCCCAGAGGGCGAGTTCGACTCCGGCCACCGCGGAGCCCTTGACCACGCCGCCGCGCCAGAACTTCTGCCGGGTCATCACCTGCGCGAGGTATTCGATCCGGGTGGGATCTTCGCCGATCAGCAGCTCTTCGAGGTCGCCGAGCAGACTGACGATGGTCTGCGTGTAGCCGCCGAGTGACGCTTCGCCGAGCCCGGTGATTCCTTCATCGGTGTGGACTCGAACGAAGAGGTAGTTTTTGTTGGAGAGCCTGCCGGTGCCGGGGGTCGGCGCTCCGACCACCAGCGGTTCGATCCGGGTGATTTTCATGCGGGTTCCTCCCTGTTTCAAAATGGTTCCTGCTTACAAAATAGTGCGGAATCCGGCTTGAAACTATGAATATTCTGCTGTATTTTGGGTGTATTCGGTGAAAATGCGTATTTTTTTGGGGAACCGCGCGCGATCTATTGATAACTCTTCTCCCGTGGAGGAATCGATCATGAGAGACAACATTTCCGTGATTTTCCCGTAT
>NZ_DBEXAY010000243.1:0-11623 GCF_048170485.1 Victivallis sp.
ATTTCTCCGCCCGGCAGGTTGACAAGAATGGACAAAATGATTATACTATTCGTTATGTGCCTGGTGCGCCGGTTGGGGAACCATCTTTCGCGCCGCCATGGTGCTGATTTCATCAACGCAAGAAAGGAGTCCGTCATGAAACTGTTCGCAACGCTGTTCCTCTCCGCCGTGACCACCGCATCGCTGTTTGCCGCGTCCATTCCCCGGTGTGATGTTTCCGGCGTCACCAAGGAGGGCAAGGTCAAGCTCACGCCCGGAACCTCCGAGGGCTGGCGGGTAACTCCGCAGGGCTGGGGGCCGGCTGAGACCCGTCCCTGCCGTCTCTCCGCCTTCTCCACCAAACCGGTCGGCGCGGAGTGGACGCTCTGCAAGTTCGTCTTCACCCCGGAAACCTCCGGAAACGTGTATCTCTCCATCGGCGGTCAGTGGGCCAAAAACGCCGAAGAGCGCGGCTGGCTGGCGGTCAGCAAGCTCTCCGTCAACGGCACGCCGGTCTCCAATGCCGACCTGAAGGAGGTGACCGATCGCAAAGGCACGATGATTCCGAACGGCTTCTGGGCCTACGGCAAGACCCAGTATGACGCCGACGGCGGTCCGGACGGTGCGGCGGCCATGCTCGTCAATCACGACAGCCGTCTTACCCGCACGATCAAGGTGGAGGCCGGCAAGCCGGTCACCATCGAATATATGGCCAAGGCGATTGAAACCCCGAACAAATAAGCCAACTCCGGCAATTCCAGAAAATGTCCTCCGCAACCGCGGCGGACATTTTTTTTGATCATTCGAGGAGCTGCCCGGAACGATCCCGAAAATTTTTCTCTCCGGCGATTTGACAAACCGTAACACAGCTCTATATTACAATATTGTTGTGCTGTTGCCGATAACAACCGGTGACAGCAAGTGGGCAGCAAAGGAACAGGAAAGGAGTCCGTCATGAAACTGTTTGCAACGATCCTCCTCACGAGTGCGGCGGCCGCGTCACTTTTTGCGGCATCCATTCCGCGGTGTGACATCACCGGAACCGACAAGAGCGGCAAGATAGAACTTACTCCGGGCAGCTGCGAAAACGGCGTGCGGACAATCATCCAGAACTGGGGCGATGAAACCACCCGGCCGTATCGGCTGACCACCGCAGGCATCAAACCGGTCAGCACCGAGTGGAGCTCCTGCAAGCTGGTCTTCACGCCGCAGAAGTCCGGCACGGTGATCCTGGCTCTCTGCGGACAATCCGCCAAAAAGGTGAAAGATCGCAACTGGCTGACGGTAAGCCGGCTCACGATCAACGGCAAACCGGTTTCGAACAGCGATCTCAAGCAGGTGTTTGAGCGGAAAGGTCAGAAAATTCCGACCGGTTACAACGTTGCCCGGAATCCGGTGTACCTCGCCGACGGCGGCCCGGACGGCGCGGCCGGCATGACCGTCAACCACGACAACCGCCTCTATCGCGCCATTCAGGTGGAGGCCGGCAAACCGGTCACCGTCGAATTCATGGCCAAAGCGGCTCAGGCGCCGGCGAAATAGACGGTCGCCCTCTCGTTTCAAACGTCCGCATGCGATTCTACTGCGGACGTTTTCTTTTTCAGAGCCGTTTAAAACGGCTGCCACGCCTCCTTCCGGAAGGCGAAAACCCGCGGCTCCGTCATATGGGCATCCTGCCACACCCGCCGGATCTGTTCGGCGTACCTCTCCTGCACCGGCGCGGCGGCGTGTCCGTCCGCATAGAGGATGTTGGCGTATTCGTTATGAATTGCCGCGTAGCCGATGCTTTTATCCGAACCGATGTAGCACTGTGAATTGGGAGTCCGGGTTTCCGACCGGGAACAGCCGAGCACCATCGCCATCGAGGGCGAGCGGAACAATCGATAGTTGATCGCCTTCCAGTTGACGCCGTCCAGTTTCGTCTGTTTGCTGTAATAAGTGGGATAGGCGCTGGTGATCGTCGAGGCGGTGCTGTCCGGATAGAAGCCGCCGTAGGTGTGGGCGCTGTCCTTCGCCTTGTCCCGCAGAGACGGGCAGTAGAACAGCGGGTCCGTTTCCGGCCGGCAGTATCCGTTCTCCCGGCCCTTGATCACCACATTCCAGCTGGAATATTCACTGTTGCCATACGCGTAGTACAACAGAAGTTCCCGGTTTTCATCCAGATAGAACCGGATCATGTTGCCCAGGTTCTTCTGGTTGTTCATGCAGGTGGTCCGGGTCGCCATGGCGCGCGCCCGGTTCAATGCCGGCAGCAGCATCGCCGCGAGAACCGCGATGATTGCGATTACGATAAGGAGTTCAATAAGAGTAAATTGCGTCTTTTTCATCTGCGATTCTCCTTCGCGTTTCCATACCGGGAGGCATACATGGTTTCACTCAATTTTCTCGAGGCGGCGGTCATCTCCTCATAGGGGGTGTCGGTGATATCCACAAAACCGAAGGGATAGCACTCCCCTTTGGAATCCCGCCCGGTCACCGTCTGATCCTGATAGCAGTACCACGCCGCGCCGACCAGGCGGGGATTGGAGAGAATCTCGCCGAAGAGCCGCTCCAGTCCGGCGGCGCGCTCTTTCTGGCTGCGCACCTGCTGGCGGCCGAAAAATCCGTTCCCGTCCGCGCGGAGGGAGAATTCCGAGAGGAAGAGCGGCCGGTCGATCGTCAGCCCCGGCAGTGCAAGATCCCCATACCGCAGCAGGTAGCTGTTGATGCTGATCACGTCGCAGTAACGGGCGGCGATTCCGGCGATGCGGCAGTCGGCCGAGAGAATCGGCATGAAGCGCGACCCCAGATAGAGATGGTTGGGCGCATTGCGCCGGACCCCGTCGCGGCACACCTTGTAATACTGTTCGACCATGAGATCCGTAACGGCGCGCAGATCGGGGAGCGCCGAGCGGAGGTCGAACCGCACCTTGCGGGCGGCCATAAAGTCGTCGAAGGTCCGGAAATCCGATTTCCATGCACGGTTGAGCGCGTCGATCGAGGAGTACTTGCGCTCCAGAAGGCGCCGGAACTCCCGCTTCCCGGGCTGCTGCGGCGGAGCAATTGCCAGCTGCCTGCCGATATCCGCCGGTTGAAACGAGAGCTCATTCTGCACGAAATACCCGATGCAGTAGGGATCGTTCACCGAGAAGGCCCATTCGGTGCGGAACGCTTCATCCAGAGCCGCGGCGAAGGCCGGATCAAAGGCGTCGTAGAATTTGATCCCCGGAATCCGGGCAATCCGGAGATTGTCGAGCAGCACCGGCGTATAGGCGAGCCGCCCGCGGCGGCAGAGGCGCGGATCCGCCCAGCCGCCGAGCGTGTTGAATCCCCAGGCGGAGAGCCGGTCCAGCGTCATATCCAGAGCGGCGGGGAAGATCTCTTGCCCGTACTTCGCCTGCAGATTGCGCAGCACGTAGGAGTCGGTGTGGGTGAACCAGTTCCGCCGGTTCTTCTGGTAATAGGTGTTGTTGTACCGGATGGAGTTCATGCTGAAGGCAAAGAAGAGCCTCCCCTCGGGGTCGATCAGGCTCCAGCGCCCGTCAACCTTCTCCACCCGGAAAAACCCGGTGGCCCGCCGGGCCGGACCGGCCGTCCAGCCGCCGAACCGGTTCCGCTCCTGCAACGGCGACAGAGCCCGGAGCGCGGCGCGTTCGGCCTCTCCGCGCCGGGCGATCTCGGCCTCCTCCCGGACCTTGCCCGGCCAGTCGCCGTGGATGTACTGGCCGAACCGGTCGATGAAAGGATAAAACCGCTCCGGCTCGGCCAGCACGGAAGCGTAGACCGGCGGCGTCCCGGCGAACCGGATGTCGGTGATGCGCAAATGGTACTCCCGGTCGCCGAAAAGGGCGGGATTGTATGTCAGAAAATCCACCTGACGGAGCCCCCGGGGGTGGAGGTTCGGATTGCAGTCCGCCCCCGCCGGACCGCGCATCACCTTCTCCAGCCGGATCTTGTTGTGCGAAGCGATGGTGGTGTACGGAACCGAGATGGAACGCTTTTCCTGCGGCTGAAGGATGACATCCAGCTGTTCCGCCGTATGCCGCTCCCGGCCTCGTTCGGAGTGGATGCGCACCACCAGCAGGACCGGGCGGTCACTGAGATTTTCCACCTCCGCCCGCAGTTCGGCGTAACGGGCGAGATCGATGTTCTCCGGAGCGACCGGAGCGATCGACGCGGTGGGGAGCTGAGCGATGACCCCGGGGCGGCTCTCCGAACTGCGGTAGACCGCTTCAATGCCGGATTTGCAGTCCGGCAGTTTCCGGACGGAACACTCCCGATAGACCGGCACGATCCGGAACTGCGCATTGCTCCAGATCCATTCCGGCTGCGAGGCGGCAAATGCCGCAACCGGCAGAAGAAACAACGAGAACACTTTCCACATGAGATCACCTCCTTTTTTCTGTTTTCTCTTATAGTATACTTGATTTCACCACGATTGTCGATACATTAAACAGTGAATCTCGTTATTATTTCAGGAACCACGGCCGGCAAGATGAAACATGTGCTCTGCGCCTTCTGCGACATGGAGGAAGATATTCTGCGGGAGATATTCCGCTGTGGCCGGGAGTACGGGTGGCTGGTGGAATACTCCCCCCGCACGATCTATCCGGACTGGAGCGGAGACGGGGTGATCACCGACTATCTCCGGCTGGAGGAGCTGCGCCGGATCGCCAATTTCCGGAATACCCCCATCGTGTCGCGCGAACTGCCGCCCCGGGGCAATATCCGCACGGTCCACACCGATACGACGCTGGTGGCCGCGATGGTCATCAACTACATCGAGTCGAGAGGGTTTCAAAACGTCGCCATCGCAGGGAACCGGAAGTGGCCGGGAGAGCTCGACGGCGTCGCACAGGATCCAGGCGAACCCTTCGAACAGCTTGCCCGGGAGCGGGGATTGCATCTTTTCCGCTGCTACTGGGCGCCCAACCTCTACTACAACGAGCAGGAGAGCTACCGGCTCATTCTCGAAACGCTGGAACGCTTTTTCCGGGAGATCCCGAAACCGACCGCGCTCTTCGTCAAGCGGCGCATTCACCTCAACATCATCTACCGGGTGCTGGAGAAGATCGGGTTGAAGGTTCCGGAGGAGATCGCCATCCTCTGCAACTCGGTCTCCCCGCTGATTGCAGAGAACGCGATGGTGCCGACCACCTACGTTTCCGGAGAAATGCGTCAGGTCGGCATGCTGCTCGCCGACACGCTCCGCAGAATGATGGATGGGGAACATCTGCCGGAAGAGCCGATACGGATTGCTCCGGATGCGATCATCACCCGCCGGAGCACGGATGTCTTTGTCGTACCGCATCTCAAACTGAAGAAGGCGCTGAATTTTTTTCAGGAGAACGCGTTCTCCAACATCGGTGTCGCCGACGGTGCGGCGGCGGCCGGTCTTTCGACCAGCATGCTGAACCGCCTCTTCCGCCGGTACCTGCACCAGAGCGCGCTGGATTATCTGCGCGAACTCCGGCTGAACCGCATCCGTCACCTGCTGGCGGAAAGCGATCTTACGTTGACGGAAATCGCCGCCCAGACCGGCTACAGCAGCAAAATCGCCCTCTCGGCCGCCTTCCGGGCCAGCGACGGCATGTCGCCGGGTGCGTATCGCAAAAAAACACGCCGGCAGAGCGAACAAGGGAATTTCCTGCTGGAGTGATTCCCGGCTCCCTCCGTCTTCCCGCGCCCGGGGGAGAGAATTTCCCGGCCGCGGGGCAAGGAATAAAATCGAAACTTTTCCCGTTGTCCGACTGGAAAATTCTCCGTCGAAGCAGTACACTATTGACCGTCAGGAAACTGTTTTATAGGAGGAATCTGCAATGAGACATCTTCTTTTCACCCTGCTGCTGCTCACGGCCTGTTCGCTTTTTGCGCTGGAGGTGGACTGGAGCAAAGCGAAACCGGTTCAGACCGGCGCGCTGCTGTTGAAGTTCGAACTCACCGAACCGAGACTGGAGAAGATCAACCTCATGCGAATCGATCTGCGGACGCCGGGGCTGACCTTCACCGGCACCGCCCGGGATCCCGACTGGGGCAAACCGATGCCCGACTACCCGAAAGGGATCATCCGCACGAAGCGGATCCGTACCCGCGACTTCATGCTCAACTGCCGGAAACAGGGACTCAACATGATCGTCGCGGCCAACTCCGCGCCGTGGTCGCCGTGGCGGAAGCCCTTCACCCACAAGTATGCCAATCCCGCCGGACTGGGGATTCTCGACGGAGAGGTGATCTGCGACCGCCGTCCGCACCGGGCGGTGTTCCGCGTCGATCGCGACGGCAGGGTCGACATCGTCGACTCGGTTCCGGAGGAGGAGTATTCGAAAATCCGGGTCGCGGCCACCGGATTCGCCATCATTCTGCGCGACGGGAAAATTCTCCCCGGCGGCGGCTACGAGAAGAATCCTATGCCGCGCATCGCCTACGGTCTCTCGCAGGACCGGTACTACCTCTACATCATCACCGTCGACGGCCGGCAGAAAGGATGGAGCCTCGGTGCCACCGGTCCGGAAATTGCGGCGATGCTGCGCGACGCCGGAGCAGCCGATGCGATCAACATGGATGGCGGCGGCTCCGCCACCCTCTGCTACTGGGACGAAGCGAAACAGACTCCGGTCACCGTCAACCGCCACACCAAAGAGGGCTACCAGCGCCCGGTCGGCTCGAACATCGGCATCTATCTTGAGCCGCAGTCAAAGTAAACGCCCTGTCCGATCTGCCGTAACTGTATTACAACGAAGAGCGGCAGAAAAAAACTCCGTATGATCTGATTCTCATACGGAGGCGAAACGAGAGGGGCGATCAGCGGAAGCGGAGGATTGTCGGGAAACGGCCAAGTGCTTTTTCTTCCGTATTTCCCGGGGCGATCCATATCGCGTTATCCCTTCCCTCGCCGTCATTGTCGTTGATGAGCAGATTGAACAGGAAGCCGCGTCTGCCGATGCGTTCGGAAAGACCGATCGACTCGAACGGAATTTCCGCCTGATAGAAGGTGGTTTTTCTCGTCTCATCCCGGGCTGTGGTCAGTTTGATTTTTGCGGCGGTTTTCTCGCGGGAAAATCCGTTTGGAGCCATCCAGACCCACACTTCCGGTTTCCCGTCCGCAAGCCGGGTAAGACCGATCTCCCAGCGGCTCGACTGCCCCGGTATCGACAGCGCACATTGAGCGTTGTCCCCGCGCCAGCTTTCTGCCGCTTTGTGAGGCTGACAATGAACGTCGTCCGTCGCCTCAATCCGCAGCAGCAATGCGTTCTGCTTTACGGCCAGCCTGACTGTGGCGCTGAGATCGTCAGGCCCCTTCCAGTAGCGCGGTTCGTTTTCCGGAGCGGAAGGGATTAGCCGGGCGACCTGGCCAGGGTGATTCAGGATGAAATTGGGCTGGACGGAAAATTTATTGCGCGGCAAATCAGTCACGGTCCGGACCTCTTTCTGCATCAGGCCGCTCCAAAGCACCCTTTTCCCGGCGCTGAGACGCAGTTCCACCCCGATCTTCTGCGGGCGATCCGGCAGGGAACAAAAATTGCGCTCTGCCCGCAGCCGCAGAACAAGACGGCACTGCCCCGCTGGAGACACCCGCTGTTCCACCGTTGTGCGGGATCCGGAAAGCCCTTTGGGCAAATGGAGCTTTATCTGAAAGAGAAGCTCCGATTTCGCGGGATTGCTCAGATCCAGTTCCAAGTTGCGCAACTCGCCGGGGAACAGATTGAACACTCCGTCCGTGGAAAGGAATTTGCCTCGGATTTCCGGCTTCGTTTCGGTTTCGCTGTTGTATAAGGCAGCCGGAAGACCTCCGACGGCATATGCCGTAATTCCATCGAGCGCGGTCTGCGGCGTCTGGTTGCCGAAAAGATCGATCCTGGAAAACTTTCCGTCACCGGCAATCGCCAGGAGTGTTTCTCCCGATTCATCACTCCAGGCCGGCAGCAGATAGCCGTTTCCCCGCGAGCGGAACCAGTATGCCTGAAACGGCCGGCCCGGTTCGGCATCTTCAAGGAACTCCGCTTCGCGAAAGGTTCCGGCGAGCATGTTGTATGTTGCATAGACCGGTTTGGGGTAGAAGTCCTGCGTCAGCATTCCGTAGTTATGCTCGGCATTGTTCGGATCCACTCCATCATTGCGCAGATCGTACCAGTTGTAGCCGATTGATCCCCGGGCCCAGCTGACCAGCAGTTTTTTGAAAAGCGTCACCGCCTGTCCCGCTTCACTCGACCAGGTGGTGGGCTCCGCAGTTTCGTTGGCGTACCACGGAGCGGTTATTCCGAACTCTTTTCGTGCCGCCAGAAACGGGTTGATGTGCGTCAGGTAACTCGGAAGATTGCCATGCCCGTGAAATGCGATGATGTCATAATAATTTTTTCCGTCCCGGAGCATTTGACGCACAAATGCGGTCTGCTGTTTCGTGGACACCATGCCGGAAACGCCTCCAGTCATCACGAGCATTTCAGGGGCGTGCTTTTTTACCTCCCGGTACGCGATACGGAGCAGTTTGAGGTACTTTTCCGGATTCCCTTTGAAGGTATTGAGATCCGGCTCGTTCCACACCTCCATATACCGGACGCGTCCGCGATAGCGTGTGGCGAAACGACGGATGAACTCCCCCCACTCCTCCGGGCACCCGGTCCGGTCAAATTCTTTCAGGACCCATCTGGGCAGCCAGGCGCAAAGGGCCTGCAGCTCAATGCCCTGTTTCCCATAGAGAGCAACCAGGTGATCAAATCGGGACCAGTTCCATTTTCCCTGTTCCAGTTCGGCTGTCCACCAGCTGATGTCTTCGCGGAACACTTTTGCTCCGCACCAGGCTGCCGCCATGGCCTCGCGTTCCTGGTCCGCCAGCGGAAATCTCTGGCTGTGGACACAGATGCCGAAGAGAAACCCTTTCGCCCGTCCCGCCGTCGGGCCGGATGGTTTCATGTAACAATAGCTGAGGCGCTTTGAAATGGTTCCGCTGACGTTGCCGGCAAGAGTTGCCTTGATGAAACGGACTCCGAACTGTTCCGGCTTCGGCAGCGAAATGACGCGTTTTGCTCCGGGTTTGAGGGAAAAACGGGTTTCTCCCCCGTCATGAAGTCTGCTGCCGTCGTAATTGTCTACCACATATTTCAGGGTGAACTGTTCTTCTCTTTTTCCGTCGTTCACAATCCGCAGCCCAAGGCGGTTTTCCTCGCCGGGGATCAGGACATGGATCGGCGATCCACGACCGGTTTCCACCTCGATTTTCGCGGCAGAAAGCAAACTTGCCACGGCAAGTTGCAACAGACAGACAGACAAGGCTCTCATCAATTGTTTTTCCTTTTGTAGTTGGAGATTCAGACGGCTTTGAATTTCATCGGAAACGCGGTCAGCTCTCCCCGGCATCCTCCCCGGGCGTGCTCATTGCCGACCGCGACGTGGCAGCGGTTGTTGTAAGCCGTTCAACTCGCGCCCGGTCGCCATCCGAATCAACCCGGCCGCTCTCTATCCGGTTCCTCCGGGCAAACTGCTGTTTTACCCGGTTCCCCGGCTGATACGCGAACAGATGCCGCAAAGCTCCTCCCCTCCCGGACGGAGAACGCCGAACATGACAGCTTCCGTACCGGCAGCCATTTCGCGCCATTTCAGATTCCCATGATCTACGGGATCGTCCCGTTTTCTCAAAATCCGCCGGTAGTTACCACCACGGTACCTTCAAAGAAGAAATAGGGCTGCGAAGGATCTTTCAATTCCCCCGGAGTACGCGAGGCAGTATGTCCGTCCGCATAGGCGATGACAGAGGTACGGCCGTTATGCGCCATGTACACCGCCGCCCCTTCGCCGAGGTCCCATCCGTAGGAGAAGCGCGTAAAGGTAGTGTTGTATTTCGTGCAATGCGTGTCGGCGAAGATGGGGCTCTGCGACGGCTGCCGCATCCTCGGCAGGTAGAACGTACCGTGCTCCGGTTGCCCCTTTGCATTCCAGACAATGTAGTCGCCCAACTGCCGCCTGCGACTCTCGTCGGTGGCGAAATTGCTCCAGTCAATGCCGAATGTGCTGCGCCAGAAGAAATCGTTGTCGTTATTTTCCGGTCCGACCCGGTTCACCGAAGAGGGGCATTGCAGGCTCTTCTTGCCGATATACCCGCCGCCGGGGACAGTGTAACTGCCGTTCTCATCGGGGGAATTGCACAGTATCGCCGACCAGAGACCGAAAGTGGTGGAGCCAGTCGGGTCTGACCGATAGGCGATGAAGTACTCCTTGTAATCTCCGGCGTACTGGACCTGTGCAAGAATCGCCTGTTTTTTATTGTTAGAGCACTGCGACTCCCGCGCCCGCTCCCGCGCCTGATTCAATGCCGGAAGAAGCAGAGCGGCAAGGATGGCGATGATCGCAATTACAATCAGAAGTTCAATCAATGTAAATGAAC
This sequence comes from Victivallis sp., assembly GCF_048170485.1. Lineage (NCBI taxonomy): Bacteria > Pseudomonadati > Lentisphaerota > Lentisphaeria > Victivallales > Victivallaceae > Victivallis > Victivallis sp. The sequence goes on from NZ_DBEXAY010000243.1 coordinate 10,337, forward strand.
GGCGATGACTCCACAACAGAACGGTGTCTCCGGAACTTTTCCGATGAATGATGGACATGATGGTACCTCCTGTTTGTTTATATTACGGAAACGGGAAACTCCCGGGTTCTTCATACAGTGCGACATGCCGGCAGCGGGCAGAGCGAACGCCGATCCACCAGTTCCGGCATGATGGTGATCTGGGTTTCAAACCCGCTCTTCCCGGAGAGGATATTGGCGGCCATTTCCATAACCGCCTCAGCGATCTTGCGCTTGGAAATATCGATGGTGGCAAGCTCCTCTATGCCGGGCATCTCAACATTGCCGAAGCCGAGAATACTCAGGTCTCCCGGCACATCAACCTGCAGCGCTCGAAGCGCCTGGAGCATCTTCAACGCACCGTAGTCGGAAATGGCGAACAGCGCGGAGAAATCGTACTCGCCCGCCCGGAAGGCACGGGCAAACCGGGAGATCATCGGCTCCGGAACGTCGCCGGGATGCATGCCGCAGTCGAGCATCGTGACACTGCAGCCGCAGGAGGAGGCAGTGAATTGAAAACTCCGCACCGCCGACTCCACTGTCAGCATATGCGGTTCACAGTAGAGCAGCCCGATGCGGCGGTGCCCCAGTTGCGCGAGATGACGTGCCGCCAACGCTCCGCCGGCGACGTCATCTCCGCAAACATAACGTATCTCCTTAAATGGCACGGCATTCGAACAGAGGATCACCGGTGCTGCCGCGCGGCTGATCTGAAAGATCTGAAGTGGTGAAAGCTGGTCATTGGTAATTGAGTCGATCACGATAAGATCTGCATTGTAGTTGTTGAGCGTAGCACAGATATCTTCGCGATAATCAAAGAGAATGATCTCCAGGTTGAAATGGTGCTTTTTCGCCGCCCATTCCAGCTCACGCTGGATTTGCCGCAGATAGGGGCTGTCCCAGTCCGGGTGAAACATCAGAATCTTCGGAGCATTTCCGGAACGGTCCCGGCGGACGAACATCCCCTGCCGCGGCACCGACTCGAGCAGTCCGCGCTCTTTCAGCAGGGCTATTGCCGGACTCACCGTCGCCTGGCTGACCTGATATTCCGCCATCAGCTGCCGCACGGTTGGAAAAGGTGTTCCATCCCGCATCGCCGCAATCTTACGGCAGAGCTGCTGGTAGAGCACCTCACTTTTGCTGGCGATTTCCATCTCTGACTGCCTGTCTTGTGTATCGTTTCTCAATACAGAATATTCAAAGAAAAAACGGTGCCGCCACCGTGTCTCTTTATTAGATACAGATTAATATATAGGGAGAATTTCCGAA
>NZ_DBEXAY010000244.1:0-11260 GCF_048170485.1 Victivallis sp.
TTCAATAATAAAATCCGCTGGCTGATCAAACAGGCGTATGGCTTTCGGGATCGTGAATACTTCAAGTTGAAAATCTATCAACTACCCGAAATTTCGAGCGTTAAAGAGGTGTGACCTATGGCAAGGACCGTCGATGAGGCATTCTTTCCCGTAGAATAACGTCAAGCCCTCTACCGGCAGCAGAGTCGATAGAGGGCGTTTTAATTCCCACTGCCAACTCTCTGGATAATGCCGCCTGAACGACCAGCTTGCAGCAGCGTATGAGATTACTTTTCCGGTCCCGTTAAGCCGCATTGACAATCTGCATATTTGGGACTCTTTTTATTGGAAATTCCCAAATACTCTGTTATTTTTTTCTGCGGAATTCCGTTCCGTTTCACTCGCTGTCAATATCCTGCAATGCCGCCCTTGAAAAAAAGAGGGCATTACAGGGCTATTTCCGGGAATACCTGTACTCCGTCCTTGTCGGGGCAAACTTCGATACAGCCTCACTGCAGATTTCCGACTGGAAAATTGAAACAACAGATTAAAAACTTTTGAAATTACCTCTTCGGCTTGTGATTTCCGCGAAGCGGTGGCATATTACGTGGGACGCTCAATTCAATCTATTTCGGGAAAGGACCTCGCTATGGTACATGTTGCCTGCTGTTGGGACGATGGTGTGGAAACGGATCTCCGTCTGATCGAACTTCTGAAAAAATATCATGCGAAGGCCACGTTCAATCTGAATCCAGGTTTGTATTATCCGGATCGCCGGAGGACAAGCGGCTGGCAGTTTCCATCATATCACGCAGAGCTGGAATCTGGCTCTGCCGATCCGTGAGGAAGGTTGAGAATGGATGAAATTGACGTACTGGTGGTTGGAGGTGGGCCGGCGGGGTGACGGCGGCGACGGAGGCGGCCCGCAGCGGTTGCAGAACCATGCTGGTGGAAGCCGGGAGCTGCTGTGGAGGAGCGATTTCCAGGAACGGTATTTTCAATGCCGCCTATTTCAGGGCGAAAGGTCGCCAGATTGTCGGAGGGATTGGCTGGGAGCTGGCGCAGGAGTGTGTCGCTTTGTCCGACGGAAAAATGCCGGGGCCGGAGGAGCATACGCCGAACCGTCCCGGGGCGCCGGTGGTGCTTCCGGGAATGGTGTTTGCCATGCTGGCCGAGGAAAAATTTCTTGCGGCCGGCGGGGAGCTTGCATACGGTCTGATTCCTCTTCAGGTGAAGTTCGACGGGAAACGCTGGTTGACGGATCTTGCCGGTAAGCTCTGTCAGCGCCGGATTGCGGCGACGCAGGTGGTTGACTGCACCGGGGATGCGTCGATTGTCCGCATGGCGGGCGGCGCGTGCATGAGAAGCGAACCGCGACAGCCGGGAACGTTGACGTTTCATCTGACGGGGTATGATCCGGAGAAACTGGATGCGGAGGCGCTGGAACTCGCCTATCGCGAAGCGCTGGCTTGCCATGAACTGCAACCGGGCGATTTCTGTTTTGAGGATAAGCCGTTTGTTGAATACCTCCGTCGGCGTGGCGGGAATTGTCAGCATATTTTTAATGCGGACTCTTCCGACGCCATAACGCAGTCCGATGCGGATGTACAGGGGCGGCAGCGGCTGTTGAAAATGCTGCGCTTTCTCCGTCGTCAGCCGGGGTTGGAACATTGTGTTCTTCAGGACTGCTGTGAAACGACGGGGATTCGGGAGAGCTGGCGGATCGTCGGTCGTCACTGCATCACGGCGGAGGAGTATCTGAGCGGAAAACAGTATGAGGATGCGGTCGCGCTGACCTATTACTACATCGATATCCACCATGAGCGGGGGATCGAGTATCAATTTCTCAGAGATGGAGTATTCCCGGAGATTCCACTGGGGGCGCTTCTGCCGGAGCAGCTGCCGAATCTGCTCTGTGCAGGGAAGGCGCTCTGCTGTGATGAACGGGCATTTTCCGCGCTGCGGGTGGAGGCCTCCTGCATGGCGATGGGGCAGGCCGCGGGAGCGGCGGCGGCGCAGGCGGTTTCGGAAGGCGTGTCTCCGGATCGGATCGCTCTCGACCGTCTTCGACAGACCTTGAAATCACACGGCGCCGTCCTCCCCGACCGTTTCAATTGAGCTTCTTTCCGCAGCGACTCTCCGGGGGGCGGAGAGTCACAGGGAGAGCAAATGGAGCTGCAACCGATCGCACTGGACGGTCCAGCTTTCTTGCTTCGGCAGCTCCAACTCACGTTTATTATCTGTAATCACTCAGAAACGAATGTGCGGAAGATATCGGATTCGACCATATATTCCATTATGACGATCTTCATTCTACCTGACAGATCTCGCCCATATCAGTATTGTCGGCCCACATTTCGCACTGACTCATGACAGTTTGCAATGCTTCTTCCTGACCCTCCGGAGGATACTTATACTTTTTGAGAAGCCGCTTGATCATGGAACGCATTTTTGCCCTGGCTGTTTCTTTTTTCTGCCAATCGACGGTACGGTTGTTCCGGAGCATTTCAGTCAGTTCTCGGGTGATTGCCACAAGTTGGTCGTTATCGTAGAAGTCTTTCACCGCCTGCGGTCTGGTCAAGGCGTCATAGAACGCGGTTTCTTCAACGGACAAGCCGAGCTTGTTGCCGGCAGCCGTGGCGGCAGCGATCTCCTGTGCAATTTTCTTCAGTTCTTCGATCACCTCTTCATTGGTCAGCATCCCGTTGAGATAGGTATTCATTGCCCGCTGGAGTTTTTCAGAAAAGAGTTCCGATTTTACAACGTTGGTACGGCGATACACAGAAACCTGTTCCGCGATCAGTTTTTTCAGAATTTCGATGGCGACGTTTTTCTCTTTCATCCGGGAAACTTCTTCCAGAAAAGCCGGGTCAAACAGAGAGAACTCCTGCTTCACATCCGCAAACAGATTGATCACGCCGTCGCTTTTGATGGTCTGCTTGAGCAACTCATTGATCCGTTCGTTGATTTCTTTCAGCGAGAAATGACGGGGATTTTGCGTGAGGCGCGTCAACATGGTCCGCACCGCCTCAAAAAAGGCGGCTTCATAGCGTTCGTCTTGTGAAACAATGCTGCGGCAGAGAGACAATGCCTGCCGAAGCAGCAGTCCCTCTTTGAGGAACAACTCTTTCTTTTTCGGCGTTTCCGGATTCGAAAGGAAGTTGACGCCGCCGGCAATCAATCTGGAGCGTTGCAGGTCACTGCCATCTAAAAAGCCGGAGTAATTGAACCCGTGGAAAAGATCACGACACACTTCCAGTTTTTCCTGGAATTTCGGCAGTGCAGCCTTGCCGATGTCGGTATCTCCGTAATTGTTACGGTCTCGCTGCGTATAATCATTCATAGCCTGCTTCAAGGCTTTGGCGATTCCGACGTAATCGACGACCAGCCCGCCCTCTTTGTCCTTGAATACGCGGTTGACCCGGGCGATTGCCCGCATCAAATTGTGGCCGGACATGGGCTTGTATACATACATCGTTGCCAGAGACGGAACGTCAAATCCCGTCAGCCACATATCGACCACGATGGCGATTTTGAGAGGATCATTGTTGTCTTTGAATTTTGCGGCAAGTTTTTCCCGTTTTGCCTTGTTACCGATAATCGGCCGCCAATCTTCGGGGTCGTCGTTCCCGTCGGTCATCACCACAGCGATTTTCTCCTTCCAGGCGGGACGCAGTTCCAGAATTTTCCGGTAGATGCTCATCGCGATGGGCCGGGAATAGGCCACAATCATCGCTTTACCGGTCAACTCCTGGGCGCGGAAATTCTCATAGTGGCTCACGACATCCCGGCACAGGGCATCGATGGTCTGCGGTGCGCCGAGAATGCTTTCGAGTTGGCCGAGCTCCTTCTTGCTCTTTTCGATCGCATATCCTTCGGCATTCAGGGCCAGCTGTTCGTATTCGGAATCAATCCGCTTCAGGATGGATTCATCGAGGTTCAGGTGGATGACCCGGCTTTCGTAGAACACCGGCCGGGTGGCGCCGTCTTCGACGGCCTGTGTCATATCGTAAATGTCGATGTAATCGCCGAAGACTTCGCGAGTATTGCGGTCTTTCTGAGCAATGGGTGTTCCGGTGAAGCCGATGAAGGTCGCGTTGGGCAGGTGTGCTGCCAATGGGTCTGGTCACCGTCTCCAGCGAGAGGAAAGAGAACGATTTCCGCGCCGTTGAGCGCGAGACGGCGCACGGATTCGCTGAACCAGTTGTCCCAGCAGGTGGCAATGCCGATTTTCGCGCAGTCCAGCTGAAACACCGGAAACGCACCCCGGCAGGAATCCCGCTTCTGCCTCGCTGAGTGTCAGATGGACTTTGCGGTATTTCCCGACAAGCTCTCCGTTCCGCCCGAGAATAACCGCCGAGTTGTAGAGCGAGTCGCCCTCCCGCTCCGCCAGGGTGGTGACGATATACGCCTGAAACCCGTTTCGCCTACGCCGCGAGAAAGGCGCTCCAGGGACCGGGAACCGGCTGCGCCTGGTCGCAGGCGGGGCCGGGAGTGCTGCGGGTGTTGAGATTCTCCGGCAGCAGAATCAGATCGGGGAATTCTCCATCGGCTTTCTGACGGTCGAAAAAACGTTCTGCGAGTCGAAGGTTTTCCGCTTCGGTCGAGGGGCGCGGCGGATCGATTCTGACGGTGACCAGTCGCAGCGTGCGCGGCGGAATCACACAGCCGGTCACTTCCGGCATGAGGAATCGCACCGGCCGATCCAGCCAGCGGCTGAACATCCGGAGCTCCACGCGGACCGCCTTCGCCGGGCGCGGCAGGATCCGCAGGAACCGGCGTCTTTCGCCACGAAGTTCCCGCTCCAGATAGTCGCGGGCGATGGTGGTACCGTCGCCAGCGAGCCAGTCCGCCACGACGCCGACGCTTTCGGGCGGCGCCGCCGAATCGACCGAGGCTTCGGCCTGGAAACGAAATGCCGGACTGCCGTCTAGCGGAAAGCTCACGACGTGTGCCGCCATGACGTTGGAGCTTCCATTGCGCCGGAGGACAAAGGCGCCCGATTCGCGAAACAGTTCCGGCGCCTGTCGGGTGCCCGGTGGAAGAAATGTGAAAAAACGGTCCGGTTTGAGCATGGCGCCCTCCTGTTGTCTTGAGTTGCATTTCATTAATATAGCCCGCCGCCGAGGGAACGACCACTGCATTTTCCCGGAAAAGATACGAAAACCCCGGATTCTGCAATCCGGGGCTGGCTTATGCGATGCGCTCAGGGCCTCGCTTCGCCCCAGTACCAGTCGGGAATTCCGGAATGGTATCCGGCGTAGGACTGGCCGCAGGACGGGATGGTCCAGTCCAGTTCGACGCCGCGGCGGATCAGGAGACGCTGAAAGTCCGCCAGGAGTTCGGGCGTGTTTCGGACTGCCCGCGGAGAGCTCTTCCGTGCCAGAGCGAACGCCGCCAGGGCACCGGCGGCTTCCCCGATGTTCCATTCCGTGCAGTGCAGCCGGAAACAGCCGTTGGTCAGATGGGTCGAGCCGATGTTTTTGCATCCCGCCAGCAGATTTTCCATTCGAACCGGGATCAGCGACCCGAGCGGAATCTGCTGGAGATGGCTGGTTCCGGTCAGGGCGTCTGTCACATTGGTCGCGCCGTTGTGGCTTGATTTTGGCGGTTCGTGAACGTCGATCCGGTAACCGCCGACACCGATCGAATCGAAAAACTTGACCGGTCCCTTTTCGTTTCCCGGCCAGTCCCGGCGGAAATGCTGCTCCTTCACCGTAAATTCCGCGCGGATGCGGCGCGCTTCACGGATGTACGGATAGGGGGCCAGGCCATCGGAGGTGCCGAACACATCGCCTCGAAGTCGGATTCCTGGAAAGCCGCAGCCGCCTTGAGCGTTTTCCAGTTCCGTCTGGAGAAAATAGATCAGCGACAAGGTCAATTCCCTCGCTTCGGCCAGGGCGCGTCGCCGCGCCTCTTCGCCGATGCCGACCAGCGGAACGCCGCGACATTCATTCCCGTTCATCAACATGGTGATGTCGCTCGGAAAAACGCCCGGCCGGAAGTTGCCGCGGCAGAGGACGCGCCGGAAGTTCCAGATACATTTTTTGTACTCCGGGAGCCGGACCATCTCTCCGGATTCATCGAGCATTCCGGGGGCGAACAGGCTGGTCATTCCGCAGCCGAATGCACACAGAGATTCAAATCGTGGACGGAATTTTGCGTAGTTCGCCGGTTTTTCAATGACGAAATTTCCTCCGGGGATGTAGTCCACCGCCGCGAGATGGGTAAATCCCTGCTGCTTGAGGGGATCTGCGGTTTCCGGGGCGGATGGCTCCCCGGTCTCGTGAATGGATTCCGCACCGGTGACATATTCCACCCGGGCCAGGGGCAGCAGATCGCCCAGCTCCGTGGCGTCGATGATCTGACGGGCGGAAATGAGAAGCTCCCGTTCCCCGCGGGATTCCCGGAACAGTACCGCCTCGATCCGGTCGCCGCGGCATTCGACTGCTGCCGGTTTCAGACCGGGCAGAAACCGCAACAGCCCGGCGCTGCGCAGCGGCGCAAGCATCTCTTCGAGCACCGCCCGGCCCGCACGCGGTTCGAACGAGAGTCCGGAGACCCAGGCCGCGCCGGGATTCAGGGTTCGATCTTTCTGCGCGGCGTAACTCAGGGGATAGTTGCGCCGGTAATGGGCACGGACCCCATCCCGGAATCGGCGGTAGGAGGCGTTGCAGCCGAACTGTTCGATCCAGGGATGTTCATCCAGAGGCACGCCCTGTTCGGTTGCCTGCCCGCCCAGCCAGCCGGTTTCTCCGGTAAGAATGACGTGTGCACCGGTCTCCGCGGCGGCCAGGGCCGCGGCTGTTCCGCCGAGGCCGCTGCCCGCGATCAAAATGTCACAATGTAGTTCCTGCATGATTCCTTCCTGTTGTCACTTTTTTCCGGGGCGCACCGCCAGTGCCAGGTCGGAAAGCGACTGGTCACAACGGATGGAGAGATTTTTCCATTCCCCGACGCCGCGCACCCGAGGGGCAAGAAACCCGACGAGAAGGCTTTCCGTATTCATCCCCGGCTCAAAATGCCACGGACACGGCAGAAAGTTGGCCGGATCCGCGGCGGAGGTGGTCAGAGGCACTTCGAAAAGTTTTTTCCCGTCCGCTTCCAGCGTCAATATCCGGCCGGCAAGGCGAAGGCGATAGAGATGAAATGTCGTACAATCGAACGGAATCGTTTTTTTACTATGCACCAGTTCGATCCGGTCCGGACGGAAGTCAATGATTTCCACCCTGTCGCCGTCGGCGAGGCGCAGCACGTTGGCCAGCGGCTCCGAATCGCGGCTGGTGCGGCATTCGAACTGTAGTTCGATCGGGCAGCCCCTGCCGAACGGCGTCAGCATGAGGAGCTGGTTCGGCAGGGCCCGTTCGTGGGACAGGCCTCCGGTGAATCGCAGAACGCCGTTTACGGTTGCAATGCTTTGGGGCGCTACGAACTTTGCGCCGAACAACCGCCACCAGCGCAGACCCGCGGCCGGGTTGCCGGTTGCCACCCCCTCCTTGATCAGCGGCCGCATGGCGGGTTTCGTCTGCCGGGTCTGAATCGTCACGGTGTTCACTCCCGGCTTGAGCGCCTCGCAGGGGACCCGGTAGGCCGAACCGGTTTCGTGCTGAGAGAGGAACTTCGCCGGGCGTCCATTCACGGTGACAGCCGGCGCCTTCGCCGTCTTGCTGTGAGCGAGATAGAGCGTTGCGGCGCTGTCTGGCGGCAGGGGGCCGAGCTGGAGGAAAAAACGACGGGGGCGCCCGATGGTCAGCACGACTCGATCGTTCGGCGAGAGTGCCGGCAGCTGCCGCTGATCGTCCGGCACTCCCGGAATACGGCACCACCAGTTGCTGACGGTGGCGAAATAGAGATGACTTCCGGATTTTTCCACCTGTTTCAGATAGGGATTGAAGGCGAGATTATTGAGGCTTACGCCGTCAGCTCCCGCGGCTAGCGCCGCAGCCAGCTGCGCATCGAACGCGTCCGGTCGGTTGCGGTTGAAGATACCCTTTGCCCTGATCCAGCTGCGGTCGATGCTGCGGTAGTAGCGGATTCCGTATTGTTTCGCAAGGGCGACGCCGGAAGCGATCGGAGCATAGTACCCGAAGTCGGAACCGGCAACCCACAGGTCGAACAGTTTCTCCTTCATCCATGTCTCGAGATCGAGTCCGATGGCGCGGCAGATTTCCGGAGCATCGGGAGTCCGGATGGAGAGCAGCAGCGGCCGCCCCCGTTTCCGGGCGATTGCATCCAGGGAGCCGCGGATTTCGCGGAGCAGTCGGGTCATCTGCGCACGTTCCGCATCGGAGACGGGTTTGCCCCACGCCGCCGACTTGAAGAAACAGGGGAAGCGGCAGAAGTCAAGATCGATTCCGTCGACGTCATAACTGCGGGCCGCTTCGTTGACGTATTCGAGCATCAGCTTCCGCACCGAGTCGTTGCTGAAATCCAGAGCGCTCCAGTGAGCGGCTGGCGGACGCTGTTCCCGCTCCGGGCCTCCGAGCAGATACTCCGGATGGCGGCGCTTGATTTTCGGCATATGAGAGGGCTGAGAGCCGTCATGCGCGTTGTTGAACCGGATTGTGATGAAGAATTCAATTCCGTTGGCGCCGGCATACTCCCGCGCCAGCTGAACTGGATCTTTGCCGGTCTGCCGATAGAGTTGCCGGGTCGCATTCAGAACCTTTGGATATTCCGGCCGGTCCTCGCTGTCGTGAACCGGCCGGGTCGAATCCTTGATCCGCGAATTCAACTGAATGCCGAACGCGTTCAAGCTGTAGAACACGCAGGAATTCGGAATTCCGGAAACCAGCTTCATCCGCCGGTTCAGAAAATTTTCCACCGTAACCGGCAGCGCTCGCGGATAACTGATCGCATCGCAGCCGTCGTTGTTTACGATGATTCTCCGCGGGCGGTTGAGAGCCTGTCGATGGCGTGATTCCCACTCGGTTTCCGCCCCCGTTGCGGCGATTGCAACTGCTGCCAGAAGGGCACTCCGGATAAATTTCATGATGCTTTCCTTCCATGGTTTTTTCTGGTAAGGTCTTCCTGCATGTCGAGTTTGACGCCGCTTTCCCGAAGCGTTTCCCGCAGAAGGGCGCGGTCGACGTCGGCCAGGCCGATCCGCCCGCGACAGGCGAGGGCCGCCGCCGTTCCGGCTGCTTCCCCCGTCGCCATGGCGATGGGAATGACCCGGGTGGAGGAGTTCGCTTCGTGAGTGGCGGAGATGGTGCGGCCCGCCGCCGCAAAGTTGTCGTTTTCCACGCCGAGCAGCGAGCGGAACGGAATCGAATAGATCGGTACCCGCCTGGTTTCCAGTCCCTTGTGGTCGGGGGAATGAATGTCCATGTGATAGGCGCCGAGCGCGATCGCATCGTCGAACATCCTGCCCGTCAGGAGATCTTCCGCGGTAAGGGTGTAGCGGCCAGTCAGATGGGCGGTTTCCCGCATGCCGATGATCTTCGGCGTGTCGATCAGGATGCAGCTGGCGAAGCCAGGAACCATCTCGCGCAGAAACCTCAGCCAGAGACCGACCTGCCCGGCGCCTTCCATCGTCGCGCGTCCCAGCCGCAGCGGATCCCGCGGATCAACAGATTCGAGACGGGTCGCGACGCTGACCATGCGCTTCTCCTTCGGGAATGCGATACCGGGCATATTTACGCGCGGCAGTTTCATCCCGCGGCTGGACGCTTCGCGGATCAACTGCTCAAACGCACCCATGACGAACGCGTCGACATCCCGAATCGTCCGGATGTGTCCGACAGGATCGTTCAGACGGAATGGGCGCAGCTGTTCCGGATTGGCCAGAAAATACCGGTACAACTCCTCGAAATTGATGTTGCCGACAGAAAAGACCCAGCTGGAGGCCTGGACCTTGTGATCCTGACTGCGCCCCCAGCTCTGCCGTTCTCCCGCGAGCGCCGCGACCACGCCTGAATCGGTGCAGTCGATCAACTGGCGGCAGGGAATGCGTCGGCTGCCGCCGCCGGTGGAAATCACGACTCCGGTAATGCGGCGGCCGGTACGTTCCACCCCGTTCAAATCGGCGCGGAGCATCAGATCAACCCCCGCGTTTTCCAACTCCTGCAAAGCGACGATTTTCCACCAGTGGTTATTGATTCCGGTCACGCTGCCGCAGATCGGATCATGATAAAACGGGGTCGCTCCTCCCCGGCGTCGCAGGGCCTCCAGCAGACGAAGCGGTTCCCCCGCGACGACCGGTTTGCCGTCGAGCGCATGAAAGCCCAGCCAGCCCGGAATGAAACTGGAGGCGCCGCCGACGCATCCGGAGTATTCGATCAGCAGCGTATGCGCTCCGTGATTCGCCGCGGCAATGGCGGCGGCGATGCCGGTACTGCCGCCGCCGCATACGACGACATCATATCCTGACGCCCCCCGGTCGAGGGAGGAAATTTCAGGCGCGTTTCCCATGGGATTTCCTCCTTCCTTTCCCGGAATTGCCTTCCGAAGTACCGTCGAAACGACCGGCGCCCGGAAGGTGTGCCCTGACAAGCGTTCGGGCCGCTTCCACCCAGATACCCTGTTCCTTGCGCGCCATCTCCAGCGCCAGCAGAATTGCCTGATGCTGACGCAGAACCTGCGACTTGGAGTCGAGCCGCTCTTCGCACGTCCTTTCGTCGTGCTGGGATTGCATGTAGACCTGAATCTGCATGCTCCATTTTTCCGCTTCCGCAATCAGTCGCGCGGAGTGGGTCCCGGAGATGATGAGCTGGTGAAACGCGCTGTCGATAAATCGCCACCGCATATCCATCTCATCGGGGGAGGGGGGGGCGGAACGCAGCTCTTCCAGCAGCGCTTCGCTCTCGGCGATGTTGCGTCGCAGCGCTTCACAGTCCTCATCTTCGGCGTGTTTGAGAAATGCGTCCACGCAGGCCAGTTCCAGCGTCTCGCGCATGATGCGGAACTCTTCGATTTCGCGGGGAGTGATTTTGCGCAGGAAAGCTCCCCGGCATGGAAAGGTTTCCAGCCAGCCTTCGCGCTCCAGCTGGTGCAGCGCTTCGCGCACCGGCGTGACGCTGATGCCGAGTGCCGCCGCCAGTTTCGACTCCCGCATCGGCTCTCCGGGTTTGAATTCGTGACGGATGATTCGTTCGAGAATCATCCGATACGCCTGGTTCTGCAAGGTTACCTTGGCCATGGAGTCACCTCCTTCCATGTTAGGTTTTGTCAAGCCACTTTTGTAACTTTTTTCCAGTTTTTCTTATATTCGAAGCGTAATTCCCCTTACCCATGTAACCATAGGTGTCGTTTTTTGCTAAAATCAAAACTTATTGTATCT
>NZ_DBEXAY010000245.1:0-2516 GCF_048170485.1 Victivallis sp.
CGGCGTGGACTATCTGGCGTGGAAAAACGGGCCGGGCCTGAATCTGTTTGCTGCCGGATATGATGTCGGGAAAATCTTTTCCAACGAAGCGGTCCTGCAACTCCTCAACGGAGCGAAACAGTTCGCCGATCTGGCAAAAAATTTTTCCACGAACTGGAGTTACGGCGGATTCTTCACCGCGCCGCAGTTCGATTTGAGTTTCGTCCGGCTGCTTCAGCAATCCGGCAATGCCCGGCTGGTTTCCAATGCGGACCTGACCTTTCTCAATACGCCGCTTTACGGCGACGGCAGCGATGTCACGCGCACCTATTATGCAGAGTTGACGCCGAGCTACCAGAACCTCAAAAAGGATGATGACGACCGAACCGATGTCGTGGCCGACCAAGCTGAAACTCCGGCCGTCGCGCTCAAAATCATCAACCCGGTGATCTGCTTCGGAGCTCAAACCGGTGAAGTGGATTCCATCGGCATGGTACCTGCAACTGAGGATTTTTACAGGGACAACAGAACCGGAGGTGTAATTTTTTCCTACAACCTCGGTGTAAACAGTGTCGTGGAACGCAACAATCGCGGGGATGAACTCCGCAATTATGCCCGGATCGACGGAGCCCTGACTCTTGGTTTCAGGCAGGAAAAACTGCTCGGAAGCTATGTGAAAGAGACCGATGTCGAACAAACGATCGGCATCCCGTTTCTCTCGCGGATTCCGGTGCTCAAGTATCTGTTCGGCACAACCACGACACTGAAAGAAAAAAGCTACATCATCGTCTCCGCCGAAGCCCGTCTGGTCCATCCTGAACTCCAGCCGACACCTCCGATCAGTCCGGAAGTGATTGCGGAAGAACTCAACTGAATTTCTTGAAAGGTTTTCCATTATGAAAAACAAACTGTTTTTCCTTTTTACAATTCTTCTCTCTTCCACGCTTTTGCCGGCGGAAGATACCATCAGAATCATACCGGAACAAATCCCCGGCAAATCCAAAGCTGATTTCAACGCCCCCAGCTCCGGCTACGGCAGCAGCAGCGTGCAGGCACAACTGCGGCTGGAGGTCAAGGATGGAACCAAGGCTATTCATTTCATCCGCGACAACAACGATCCGTATGTCATCACCAAGGCATACGAACTGAAACATGCGGATCCCTACGGACTGCGCTGGTATCTGAACGCCATCATCAACGCCAAGCGCGTGGATCAGAACCGGCCGAGCGTCGCGGCGCTCAAATTCAACAATGGGCGCAAGCTGCTGATCGTCTCGGCGGAAGCCTACCGGTTTGAGGACGACGGTTATGGAGAGAGCATTGACAAACTGGTGGAACGGCTTGACCAGCCCGGACTGACCGCCTCCAGCGGACGTCCGAAATTCATCTACTTCCCGAAGATCAATTCAGCGGCGACTTTGAAGAAAATGGTTTCGGAAGTGGGCGCCTCGGCGATTGATGTGGAATTCGACAACGGTGTGGACAAACTGATCGTCGACGGCGGACTTAATGCGCTGTTCGTCGCGGCTCCTTTCTGGTCATGGAAGCATATCAGCAATATGCTTGCGCAATACGACCGCCCGATTCCGGAGATCCGTTTCCGCTACAAAGTGGTCGAAATCTTCGCGGAAAATGACGACAAGCTCGGTCTAGATTTTCAGAGCTGGAAGAACAACGACGGCGCGGATTTCTTTTCCGTGGGAGGGCGTTTCCGCAGCAATTGGGCTTCCACGTTCGGCGCGGGAGTGAACAACTCCGGCTCCAGCAAAACGGAATTCTTCAATTTCAATCCGAAGTGGAACAGCAAGTACATCGATTTTCTGACCAGCCGCGGCAAAGCGCGGGTGCTGACCAGCGGCGTGCTGAATGCGAAAAACCGCACCACAACCTCGATCAATGTCGGTTCCGGGCTGTTCTATGACGACGTGTCGCAAAAAATCGAACCCGGCAACACCGGAAGCCTTCCGGAGCCATTCGCAGGAAAACCGGATGTGCCGGAAGCGGGGAAACTTGAAATCCAGAAGGGACAGCAGCAGATCACCAAAGTCGCGGAAGGGTTCCGCTTTTCGCTTGATCTCGTTGAGCCGGTCGTCACAGCCAGCAGCACGACTTTGAGGCTTCATGCGGAGAGTGTTTCGCTGATCGGCTGGGATTCCAAAGGGGAACCGCGTCTGAACAAGTCCGAAATCGAAACGGAGGTGCAGATCGGCAACAGCGGTAAAAATTTTGTGATCGGCGGACTGAAAAAGTTCGACGTTGTCCGCGGTGTCGCAGGGCTGCCGCTGCTGAAAGACCTTCCGCTGCTCGGCTGGCTGTTCTCGACCGAAAGCGAATCGACGAAAAAGTCACAGATCGTGATTCTGGCGAGTGCTGAATACAGTACACCGTTTGATCCGCTGCCGACGGCGATCCAATCCAATGTCGGCAAAATCGTCGAGGACGTCCGTTCCGGGGTGCGGAATCCGCTCAACAATCTCGGATTTGAACAATATGGAATTGATTCCAACACTATTGAATAACCAGAAAAATCAAGAAGG
>NZ_DBEXAY010000246.1:0-4081 GCF_048170485.1 Victivallis sp.
CTATTGACTTTCCGATTGGATACATTGTTTTTGTATTACAAAACAAGGAAATATCTGATGAAAACTAAGGATACCAGCAAGACAGAGCAGGTAGTAGACGAGATTTTGTCCTACATTATCGACCATAAATTGACGTTGCACGACAAACTGCCCTCCGAAGAAGAGATGACGGAACTGTTCGGTGTCAGCCGTGTCTGTGTCCGCGAAGCGCTGCGGGGGTTGAAATTTCTCGGGCTGGTGGAGACCGGGACCCGGCGCGGCACCCGGCTCCGGCAGGTCAATTTCGCGTTGCTGAGCCGAATTCTCGGGTTTCAAATCGCGGTGAGCGACCTCTCCTATTACCAGTTGCTTGAAGCCCGCCTCTCCATTGAACTGAGTGTTCTGGACATCATCATCAATAAAATCACTCCGGAGCAGTTGAAGGAGCTCCGCGAAATCGCCGACTGCGCCCGTTATGAGGACACCCCCGAGGCGATCGAACGGAACTATCAGCGGGACTGCGAGTTCCACCGCGCGCTGCTGGCCATCAGCGGCAATGAACTGCTCTGCTCCTTCTCCCGGTTGCTGGAAATTTTCTTCGCCCGTCGGGAAGCGACCTGCGTCATGAGTCAGGCCGCCGCGGCGGAACATCAGGGGCTCCTTGATGCGCTGGAAAATCACAACCTCGAACTCGCCCGCGGCATCATGCGAAACCATCTCGCCAAATATAAAGGAGAATAGTCCGTCATGTTCACCCCGCGAAAAAGTGTAACGCTGGAAAAACTGAGGAACGGAGAAACCGTCTTCAGTTTCAAAAGTAACCTCTCCTGCCCCCGGGCGCTGGAAATCGCCGCCATGAACGGCTTCTCCTGCCTCTGGGTCTGTGAAGAGCATGTTGCCAACGACTATTCGGTGCTGGAGAGCCAGATTCTCGCCGCAGGATGTCTCGGTGCGGACCTGCTGGTTCGCGTTCCGCGCGGCTCCTACAGCGACCTGGTCAAACCGCTCGAACTGGACGCCGCCGGAATCATGGTGCC
Source organism: Victivallis sp. (assembly GCF_048170485.1). NCBI lineage: Bacteria > Pseudomonadati > Lentisphaerota > Lentisphaeria > Victivallales > Victivallaceae > Victivallis > Victivallis sp. Next base: position 1,017 of record NZ_DBEXAY010000246.1, read on the forward strand.
GCACGTGATGTCCGCAGAAGATGCCCGCACCATTGTGCGAAGTGTCCGCTTCCATCCGCTCGGTCGCCGGGCGATCGACGGCGGCAACCGCGACGGGGCCTACTGCAACATGGATTTTCAGGAATACCTCCGGTTCGTCAACCACAACCGTTTCGTTCTTATTCAAATCGAAGATGTCGAAGCGCTGGAGGAGCTTGACAAGATCTGTGCGGTGCCCGGAATCGACATCATCTTCTTCGGCCCCGGCGACTTCAATCAGTCGATTGGCCGCCCGGGAGAGTTTGATCATCCGGACATCGCGGCAGCGCGGCGCAAGGTCGCCGAAGCCGCGCTGCGGGCCGGAAAATTCGCCGGTACCGTCGGCGGTCCGGACAATGCGGCGGAATTGATTGCGGAAGGGTTCCGTTTCATCAATTTAGGTTCCGACGTGGTTGGTCTCGGCGCCTACTGCCGGGAACTGCTTTCCCGGACGATGAAAAATCTCACACGCAACATCGACACGGAAAAGTAAAGATGACCGGTAATTCTGACGATTCCGTCAGCAATGCCTCCTTTTCAACCGGAGAAGAGGCATTTTTCTACAAAATCAACTGACCGGCTGGAATTCCAGGCGGCAGGTTCCCGATTTCTCGATCGTCGTTTGCAAGTGAATGCACCAGAGCCGGTCGCCCCAGGAGAGTTTCATCCGCACATCTTCCAGCGGAATCTCCTCCAGACGTTCCAGCTCGATGCCGCGAAGTTTCAACCTCATCCCGCTGATTTCGATCCCTGCCGGAGTGAGTTCCGGCTTCACCGCACAGTACAGCGGAAGCTCCACGGAAATCGTTCCTTTGCCGGATACCGTATCCTCAATCGATACCACGCCCTCCGCGGTCAGAACCGCCCGGCGCACGCAGGAGGTGACGCCACACTCCTTCGGGTACGCCCCGGCGATGTCGATGGCCACCCCGTCCGCCAGCAGCTCCCGATGCCCGGCGGCGAATTCCGCCCCCGGCGCCTGCAGTACTCCGTTGAATGCCGGAACGTTGTGGCCGGAGCTGTTCAAAAAACGGTTTTCATAGCGACGCTCCGAAAATGTGAACTTTGTGTAATCCGTCGCGCCGCAATCGATGATTACCGGTTTCCCGTCGAAAAACAGTTCAAACTCACCGACGTCGTTGTGGTTGTGATTTTCGTTGTTGTGCCCTCCCTTGATGCAGAGAATCGAACCGGTTTCCTCCTTCTCCGGATTCTGCCGGAAAAGGTAGAATTGAAGGTCCGGCAGCACCGTCCGCCCCTCCCCCGGGAAACATCCCCAGGCCGCCGGATCAGGCGCCCAGAATATCTGTGCAAGCTCATCCAGAAGAACAAGATGAAGGAACGTTCCCTTTTCGGAAAATAGGTCCGGAATCTCGCCGGTTCCCCGCGGCAGAAATCCGAAAGCGGCCTCCGCGGCAAACGATTTCAGACGCGCACTGCCGGAAAGTTCGGCAAAATGGTTCAGCAGTCCGGCGTTCAGCCGGTCGAATTTCGCCGCAGAATCCGCCATGCAGGCAAACCACGGCCCGGTCAGGTGAACTTTAGCGATGTAATCGCCGATGTTGCGGAACTTCTCCTGTGTATAAAACCAGTTGTAACTGCCGCCGGTGTATGTGTTGAGCAGATCGAGGAAGAGCATAAGCCGGATTCCCGCCACCATGAAATATCCGGGCCCCTCATCACAGCCGCCGTCGGCGGCGTAGCGATTGTAGAAAGAGTCACAACATTCGGCCAGTTTCAGGATCAGCCGGGCGAGCCGTTCAGGCTGATCACGCAGGAACGTGAACGCGGTCAGCGCGACGTTGGAGGCACACCACGGCCCCCAGTTGTTGAGGCCGTCCAGCCACCATTCGTGCACACGCTCCTCCTCGACCGGCACGATGACCCGTTCGATGCAGAACTCACGCACCCAGGTGAGCAATTCCGCCGATTCCGCTGTCAGTTCCTTCTCCAGCAGCCGGACCACGCACGCGAGGGTTGCGCCGGTTTCCGCACAGAAGAGGTCGGTACGCGGCAGATCAAACCGGGGCATCGGGTCATTTTCCCGGTAATACCCGTGTGCAGGCAGATACCAGACCGGTTCGGACAGCAACTGCCAGATTCCCTCCACCACCGCAGGAAGAAACCGGCGACGGTATTCCATCGCCTCCGCGAGACAGAAAAGCGCCAGATGGCTCCGCCGCGTAAAATATGAAGTCTCAAAAATGCGACGGTTCCCGGTACGGACATAAGAGAAGAACTCCCCGGCCTTCAGGATCGGGTAGATTTCGGCATAGTCCTTTCCGAGAATCTCTTCCGCCTTTTTTAGGTAGAGCGGGAAACTCACTTCCCGGAACCGGCTGCCCTCTCTGCTCCACGCGGCCCGGTTCGCGGCCGGCGGAAACCGAAACGGAAACTGCTGTTTCCGGAACACTCCGGCCAGCGCATCCTGCGTCATAAAATTTTTCAGCATTCCGGAACTCCTTCCTGCCGGAGGTGGTCCATTTTGACAAGATGCGTCCCGCCCATCCGGTCTCCAGTATAACATAGCACAACGGGCGATGCTTTCAATTACGGAATAGATTTTTTGTGATGACCCCTTTTTTCAAGGGCGGCATTACATAGAAGCAGTCAAAAAATGCAAATTTAATTTTGTATGTTGTCCCCTGTCGTTGTTCCTGCAACTTTCCTTTTCCGTGAATGGGCTTGATCGCTCGTCGGAGGAAAAAGTTGCAGAAACATGACAGATGTGTTACGGTAAAAAGATTGGAGTCGACAGCCAGTCGATGAAAATCGCGGGAGCACCACCTCGAGGTCGTTTTCGATCCTTGAGAGATCGTTAAAAAGCAGGAGAGATGCTTCCGCTACCGTGCTTTGCCGAAAGACCGTACAGTTTTTTAATTCTATGGTCAACTTGCCGATCGTCTCTTTGAGCTTCCGGTTTTCGCGTTCCAATCGCTTGCGGACATGATTCACTTCGCCCCGCTCAATCTGAAAAAGCAATTACTGGGACAAAATGAAATGCGGAAAGAGTCTTATAAATATGAAAAAAGGGCAACTACAAAATC
>NZ_DBEXAY010000247.1:0-20156 GCF_048170485.1 Victivallis sp.
GGGAACTGTTTTAAAGATAGCGCCGCCTGTCCTCCGATGCAACGTCCGGCCTATGAATAAAAATTTATAAAATATGAAGAAAATCACACAAGGCGGTTGCATTTCTGCTGGGAGAAACTATATTTATCGAAACTTAATTCATGTTTCCATATGAATGAAATCACAAACTCCATCTGGAATACCGGCGTCCCGATCCGAATCGACGCCATCCGCACCGCCCAGCTCTATAACGTCTGGGGCCCCTGCCTGCTCGGCGGCCCGTACTGGCGGCTCTACCTCCATTCGGCGCCCGGGGCCGGCATCCTCATCCGCCGGAAGCACGTGGAGTTCCTGCCGGGGAAAATCTATCTGATTCCCCCTCACTGCTCACTCGGCACCTGGTGTGACAATCCGGAGACACGGCAGTTTTATCTCCACTTCGAAATGCGTCAGTTCGGCGGCGCCCCCGGGTTTCTCTACCATGAACTGGAGTGTACGCCTTTGCTGCAGGAGCTGGCGGACCGGGCACGCAACGCGGAGGATCTGTTCCGCGAGACGGCGGCAGTCGCCCTGGCCGCCGCTGCCGTCACGGAACTGCCCCGGGAAATTCTGACGGAATTTCACCGCGATCACCGGATGGACCGGATGATCGATTTCATCCACGACCGGTTCCGCTCGCCGCTGAGCATTGAGAAGATGGCCGCGGAGTGCGGCATGGGGGTGAACTGCTTCATCCGCCGCTTCCGGGAATGCACGGGCTGTACGCCCTATCAATACCTCACCCAGGTTCGATATGCCGCGGCGGCCCGGATGCTGGAGAACGATCTTCTTTCCATCGACGAAATCTGTGCGGAGGTGGGGATTCCGGACCGGTTTCATTTCTCCCGTACCTTCAAGCGGCTCTACGGTCACACCCCGGCTGCCTACCGCAAGGCGGCGCGGAACGGATGATTTTTCATGGAAAATCCTCCCCCGCTCTATTGACTATTTTCATTGCCGCGTTATGTTAAAGCAGAAAGAAACCGTTTCAAACCAACAGGAGCGAGGTTGCAAATGTATTACACCGGATTTGCAGACGAAGCGTCGGCCGGTCTGGCCGGGCAGATCAAGGCGACGAAGGAACTCGGCTGGCAGTATATCGAATCGCGGGCGATCGATGGAGTGAACATCCACGATCTGTCGGATGAAGCGTTCGACCGTGCGGCCGGGATGCTGGAGGATTCCGGCGTCAAAATCAACTGCTTCGGAAGCGCGGTGGCGAACTGGAGCTGGAGCGCGCTCAAGGAGGAGGACTTCCAGAAGACGACCGAACAGCTCCGCCGGGCGATCACCCGAATGAAGCGGCTCAACTGCACCATGCTGCGCGGCATGAGCTTCAAGGCGGAGTGGAACCGGCCCGCCTTCGACCCGGAAGTGGAGAAAAATGTCTTCCGCAAGGTGAATGAACTGGTCCGCATGTGCGAAGAGGCCGGCGTGCTTTATTTGCATGAGAACTGCAACAACTACGGCGGCATGTCGTGGAAACACACGTTGAAGCTGCTCGATCACGTCAAATCGCCGAACTTCAAGCTGGTCTTCGACACCGGCAATCCGGTGATCAACTTTGACCGGAGCAACGGCGATGCGCTGGAGCATGTCCAGAGTTCGTGGGAGTTCTACAAGCATGTGAAGGAGTTCATCTACTACGTTCACATCAAGGACGCGAAGTTCATCGGCCGCGGCGATAACGGCTTTGCCAAAGCGGAGTTCACCTTCCCCGGCGAAGGCGAAGGGGATGTGGCGCGCATTGTCGAGGATCTGATCCGCAACGGCTACGACGGCGGCTTCTCGATGGAACCGCACATGAAGCTGGTGTTCCACGAATCGACGCCGGCGGAAAGCGCCGCGGCGGAACGGTACCAGAACTACGTGGAATACGGGCGTCGTTTCATGAAGCTCGTAGACGACATCAAGGCGAAGTGCGGCAAATAATCTGCTTTTGCCAGTTGAAAAGAAGCGTCCGGCGAAAACCGGGCGCTTTTTTGTATCGCCGGAATCAGGAGGAGAGCCGAAAACGCCTCTTCTCCACCTGCGGATTCAATGCACGTCTGTACTCCCGCGGGGAACAGCCATACTCCAGGCGAAACGCCTGAAAGAATGCGGAAAAATTTTCATACCCGACGCTCCGCGCAATCTCATTGATCGAACAGCTGGAATTCAACAGCAATTGTCCGGCTTTGGCCAGCCGCAGTTTCTGCAGCATCTTCATCGGAGAGGTGTAATAACGACAGCGGACATGCCGGATCAGAGACGCGACACTCATGCCGCAAAATTCCGCCATTTTTTCCAGATTCCACGGAGATTCCGGATGGAGAACAAGCTGCCGCCAGAGTGCAGTCAGCCGATCGGGATTCTCCTCGGGCGGCGGGAACTCCAGCGAGAGCGACTTCAAGTTGTAATCCAGCAGCTGCAGCAGCACGCCGGCATACCCGGTTTCTATTGCCGAAACATTTTCCCTGGAATAGCGTTCACACTCTTCTTCGGAAGAAAAATCCGGCAGAACATCCCCCCACGCGGGAAAATCCTGCAACGGGAAATCCGAACGGGCGGCAATGACTCGACGGTCGATCATCTCCAGTTTGATCACACCGTTCATCACCTCCATCAGCTCCTTCAAACAGGGAGCCGCGGCGGAACATGCGCCGGAGGCCCCACAACAACTAATCCAGTGCGGTTCAATCAGATGAAACCAGAGAAACTGCCACGTTTCCTCCCCGGCATGTCGATAGAAATGAGGCATCATCGGAGGCGCGAGCGCAATTGTGCCCGCGGGCAGCGGAATCTCCCGGCCGTCAACCGTAAGAGCCCCTTCCCCGCGAACCGTCGCAATCAGGAAATGAAAGTAAGCCAGCCGCCGCAATTCAAACCCCGCACCGCAGCAACTGATTCCGCCGAACTGAATACCGGCGGTCTTCAGTTTGATTCCCGCCTCGGAACAGCTGTAGGTGGGCAGAAAACGCTGCCGCATGTTTTCCGGAAACTTCCTCAAATACTCCTGATAACGAAACATGTCCTCACTCCTTGTTCAGCACCGAAGTCCGCCTTCTGCCTGCCGTTGTTTTCCGGTCACGGAACCGGTTTTAACAGCAGGCAATCCAGATTCAACGGGGCGCCGTCGATATTTCGCAGGCCGAGACAGTGCGTTCCCGCCGTCAGCGACAGCGTGACCGCCGCACCATTCCGGAGCGGCGGAAAAGTCAACCACTCCGCCGGACCGGCTCCCAGCCCGCCCGTCGCGGGAAAGTTCAGCCAGCCGCTCTCCACCCCGTCCACGATCAGCGTTCGCCGCGCGTCGTCGTTCGTCGCGAATCGGGCCTCAAGGCGATATTGTCCGGCCACGGGAACGGCAAATTGCCAGAACAACGTCTGCTCCTTCTTGTCCCAGTGAGAAATCGATTTTCCATGGGCACCGGGCTTGTCGGAGCGAATTTTCACCCGGGGACCGGTCGCCTCGGAAAATGCCTCAGCCTCCAGCAGAATGCACCCTTCGTCCGGTTGGAACGGTGCCACTCCGGTCAGACAGCCTCCGCGTAAAACCCGTCCATCAAGCAGAGTGAGTTTCGCGTGGATCCTCTTTCCCGGTGAAGTATTTTCCGGCAGGAACTCCTGCCGGAGCGTCGACTGTCCGGCTTTCAAGTCGATCTCCCGGCGGAGCGGAGAGGGCAGGCAGTCTCCCTCCCCCGATATGACAAGCGTCCCCTTCAACGGAGTCTGCAACGGAGCGCTGACCACGATTTCCAGTCTGCTATTTTCCCCTGTCTGTCGAAAGGTCAAATTCAGATTGGGGGAACGGTTGGTCGGCAGATAGGAGAGAGCCGGATCCAGCAGATAGCCCATCGAATTGGCCGCGATCGTCTGTCGATAAGCGGGATCCTGCATGAGGCAGATCCGGCGATCCATCGCCGGAATCGTCGTCGAATAGACCCGAAACTCCCCGTTGAGAACAGTCAGCGCTTCCTCCCGCCAGTCTCCGAGGATATCCGCCTGCATGAGAAATTTTCCGACAAAACCGCCCCCGGAGGGGCCGCCGTTGAAATCGCAGACAACCGGCGTGGCGTCTTCCCGCTGCAGATCGGCATCCCAGTAGAGAAAATGCCGACTTTTCCGGTAGGGAGCGGCATCGCCGGAGTACAGCAGCTTCCCCTCCGGAGAAAAATGGCGCACAATCGGCTTTGGGCCGCCCGGCTTGCCGCCGAGGATATCCGCACCGCCGACCTCCCAGCCGCGATACCGCGGGTCAATGTCACCGGCATAGCCGAAGTGAATGTGACGGCTCGATTCCGAAAGCTCCCAGAGAATCCGCCCGGTTCGGGCATCGGCACAGGAGAAACCACCGGTGAGACAGGGCGATTCGTAAAGCGCAAGAATCTCCAGCCCCGGATTGGTATTGGTGACATCGGTGACGAAAATATGGTCGGGATGCCCGTGACCGGAGCTCCACAACGGCTGACCATCGTCGTCAAGCACAGCGCCGCCGAGAACAATTTCGTCGCGTCCATCGCCGTCAAGATCAACCGTCCGGGTCGTATGCGCGCCCTGCCCACGATACTCGCGCCCATATCGGCGGCTGTCGTACTGCCACAATTGTTTCAACGTATTATCCTTCAGCTGCCATGCTTCGGCAAGCATGATGTTGTAGGTGCCGCGCAACGCGATAATGCAGGGGGTTTTCCCATCCAGATATGCAACGGCAAGCTGGTTGCGGGAGTAGAAGTTGTAGGCCATCTTCTGGTTCAGAAACGGTTCCCGCGACGGCCACGGCGCCCGGGCAATCTCCCGACCGGTCAGCCCGTCCCAGACCATAAGAAATTCTTCGCCGCGAACAACCTTTCCCCGGTTCTCCCCGGATTTTTCACGCAGATCACCGGCCTCCGGAGCGAAAGCCTTCAGAATCACCTCCGCCCGCCCGTCACCATTCACGTCGTAGACGAGGAACGGACTGTACCAGATGCCGCTTTCCAGATTCCAGCCGAGATTTTTCCTCCAGAGAAGTTTTCCATCGCTCCGCAACGCCTCCAGCACGAAAGGATGGGTGGAGGGTTTCCACAGCGTGTACCAGGGATCCACGTTGGATTTCCACATATCGATGCCGGGAGCGCCGTAACGGGCGACAAAGTCGTACGTTCCGTCGCCGTCCAGATCTCCGATACCGATCTTATTGACCTGTGCCAGCGGGTCGCTGAGTCGGTAGACGGCGCAGGGGCTGCGCGGCCCGGGATTCGGCCGCGCCTCAGCTTTTCCGGAAACGCCGGAGAATCCCGCAGCAGGTCGAAGCTCGTAAATCGAACCGGGAACCGGATTCTCCACCAGAAAATCGGTGGTCTGCACCAACGGGCTGGGGTTGAGTTTTGTCGTCCCGTCTTCCGAGTGTCGCAAGAGATCAAATCCGATTTGCGGATCATCGGAGGCGAGGAGCCGCCAGGAGAGATAATCCCCCTCCGGAGTTTGAAAAGCGACCAGTCCCCGGTCCAGCTTTTCAGTGACCCGTTCCGTGGCGAAGCCACGCACCGGACGAGGAATCCGTTTTTCCGGAGGAAGCGCTTCCAGCAGAATATCGTCCACCAGGAGATCGCACGTCCCTCGGCCTTGAAAACGAATTCCCACAGAATCCACATTCGATGGCAGAACCAATGTGGCGGAATACCGTTCCCACTCACCGCTCAAATGATCGAGCGGTTGATTGATCAGCGCGAAACTGACCAGTTTCCGATTTCGCAACCCGGTCAGCTGGAGAAAAACCGAACCCCGGTGGCCGTCGTTGCTCTTCGCCCGGCAGGAAAGACGGACGCGAAGCCCCGGCGAAACCGGGACAATGCGCGACCGTGTAAACGCCCAGTCCTGTTTTCCGATCGAGGAGAGATGTGCCACGCGCCGTCCGTCCGACTCCGTCACCTCAGCGGAAAAGAGCATCCCTTTCCGGCACCAGGTGCTCCAGAATTCCGGCGCTTTCCCGATCGGATTATCCCGAAAGTTCGACAGCAGCAGAGAGCGGGCGCCATCCGTTTTTGATACCGGGGCTGCGCCGGCGAAAGCGGCCAGAGACGCCGCCACCGTCAGAAAAATTCCGCAAAGTTGACTCAACCGTTTCATTTTTCCATTGTCTCCATGCAAAATATCGTTAAGAAATATGCGTGACGTTCTGCTCATTTTCAAGCAGAAGCCCCTGATATCCGGCGGGAATCAGAAGGCGATTCCGGAAGAAACAGCTACGGCCGGGACTGCCTTCCAGCCGGAAGGAGCGTTCCGGAATCGGTCGAGGATCCAATCGATCGTGGAAATCCCAGAGCTGCACACTGCCGTCAGTACGCTGCGCAAAACAGACCAGATCACCGGAAACCGTCGGAATTCCGCGCAACACGCCACGATGGACCGGATGAAGCTGCCAGCAACTGGAGGGCCCGGCCGCATTCGCCTCCAGAAATGCATAGCGGTTGTTGCACAGAATCAACGTCCTGTTATGAAATACCGCGATTCCATCCGTGTGCGCAGCCAGACTCTCCGGAATCAGATTGCCGACCTCCGGTTCCCTGCCGTCAATCCGGAACCAGGCGAAGCCGCCGCAATGCCAGTTTGCCAGCATATAGCCGCCGCAGCTGCCGTTGCTCACCAGATCGCCATACAGAAGCCCCTGCTGTCGATGTTCCAGAAGCAGACGCGGGGCGGCAGGATCAGCGACGTCAATCAGGAAAAGTTCCGTTTCCCGATTGGAAGCCGCAAGAAAATGTCCTTCGTCCGGCAGCCAGATCTTCTGAACCGGCAGCGGGAGACGTCCGACCGGCTGCAGCGCATCCGGCTGATCAATCCGGTAGATTCCCAGACCGTCATTGCCTTCGGCGCAGAAGAGAAGATCCTGTCGAAGTTTCACATCGTACGCGCAGGGAATCGGCCAGCGCCGCAACAACTTCATCGCACTCTCCTCCAGCGAAACAGTTTGCAACCCGCCCTGCCCGCATGCGGCAAAGGCGACGCTTCCGCGAAGCTCCACCTCGCGAACCTGCCCGTATTCCGGCTGATACTGACGAAACGGAAGCGTCGATGCGGGGCGACGGCATCTCGCAGCAACCACGGGAAGAACGGCCGCAGATTGCTCTGTGTGGACTCTCGGAACCACCCCGGGGACTTCCGCCACATGAAGCCCGGTCGTCACGCCGGAGAGATAGAGGACCCCCTCCCCCGGCGCGACACCGGAGACCGCATCCGCCAGCCCGAGCGCGGGAACCTCCGGCAGCAGAATCCGATAAAGAAAGCGCGGGGTTTCCGGCCGGGCCACGGAGAGCAGAAAAACTCCATTGTGCGTATCAGCGACAGCCAGCAGTCCCCCCGGAATCGCCCGGGGAGTCCAGAAGTCATTGTATGCGTGAAACAGCGGTGGAAATTTCGTCACGGAGAGCCGTTTCGGGGATTCCGGAATGGAGACATCGAAGATTTCCACCCCGTGTCCGTGGCCAAAACGCTGCGCCGCCGGCCCCGAATGCGCATGATGTCCGGTCGCGGCGAAACAGAGGGAGCCGAGAAGATCGATCCCGTCGCCGTATCCATCGAGCCGTATACAGGCAATTTCCCGGGGGAAGACCGGGTCACGCACATCCGCAATCCGGATCTCTCCCGCATACCATTCGCCGGAAAAGAGCAGATGCCCCGCCTTCCGGACCGACTGCGATTCCGGAGTCCGATAGAGCGAAATGTGCCGGGGACGCCGCAGGTCGGAGCCGTCGACAATTTCCACGCCATAGACCCGGTTGCCCAGAAAAATCAGGTTTCCGTCGACCTCCACCCCGGTTGCCATCTCCACGGAATCGTAGCGGGAAATCACCTCCGGATAGGCGGGATTCCGGACGTCGATGATCCACAAACCGTTCTCCCGTGCCGAGACGAAGGCAAATCCGTCCTCCCGGAGCGCCAACTGCCGGGCATTGCGAACAGGCGCACTTTCCCCCAGGAAACGGGGCTGGAGCGGCCGGGAGATGTCATAAATCGCCAGACGATTCCCTGACAAAGCATAGAGCAGACGCCCCCGCACCTCCACGGCGAGAGCGGGCCCTCTCGATTCAAAACAGAACGACGGAAGGAGTTTCCCATATTTGCACAGCGGAGCCTCGACTTCCGCAGCCATACATTCCTGCATCTTCAACAACCTCCACCCCTGTCGACTTCTACCAGATCGACTCGAGTTTGTCCGCCCGGGCACGATTCATATCCGGCGACTTGCGGATCCGGTTGGAACTCGACACATGTCCGGCGAGCGAGAGAATGTTGCAGCGCAGCGAATGCCGGTATCCGGCCCGACACAGAGCGGAGGTATCGGTCGTCGCCGTGCTTTTCGGCAGAAAAAGCGGATCGAACTGATTGGCATCGAAACTGTTGATGCCTCCGCTGAAGGAATCGCTCACCTGAATCACCTTCGACGGATTGCGGATCCTGCTGACCTTGCGGATATAACCGTTCTGTTGATCCGTGATGAACTGTGTCCCGTATTGCGACCAGCTCGCGGCATACCACATGCCGTAGCCCTGGTATCCGAGCCGGCTGTTTCCACCGTTGGTTCCCTGTTTCTTATCCTCCGGATTGATGGCAGGACAGATGCTGATGTCCGGTCCGGTATACATCCATTGATCGCGCCGCTTGGACCAGGCCACCGGAACCGTTCCTCCGGTCACCTCCATGACGCAGAAACTCCCGGGAGCATTCCAGGCTCCGCCGCTGCCGTCCTCCCGCCGACCACCGTCATATGGGATCGTATAATCATCAAATGCCATATAATAACTGTGAAACACCGTGCCCCACTGCTTGAGGTTGTTGACACAGCCGGTATTCTTCGCCCGGGCACGAGCCTTGCCCAGCGCCGGCAGAAGCATGCCGGCAAGAATAACGATGATCGCGATCGTAATCAGGAGTTCTATCAATGTAAAATTCCGTCTCATACTTTTTCTCCATTGTTTGTTGTGATTGAGAAATTGATGGATTCGCTCATTTCGCCATTCCCGTTCACTCCTTCCCTGAATCAGTTGACGCCCGCCTGAATCATCGAGGCTTCATCCACCTTGACCGAATATCCCTGTTCCATCCGGATCACCACATAGGTGCAGAGGATGAGCAGCAGATTGGTCACGATGTTGGCCAGCGCGAACAAGGTGACGTTGAGACTGCTCTCCATGTGGATCGAGACGACGAACTGGGCGACCACCAGCCCCAGCGTCAGCGCGAACTTGATGCCGAACACCATCATCATGCCGTGATGCGGGATCCCGTATTTCGGCATTTCGCCCCGTTTGGCGCTCGCCAGGTCGAGCCGGATTCGCCGCGACAGGAGATACCAGAGTACCGCCACCACGATCGAAAGCGGAATCACCAGACAGAGGAAGAGCCGGATGGCCGATTCCATCTGATGCACCTGGAACGGCCAGAGCATCACCACCGCCAGCGCGAGACTGCCGTACATGACGAAGTCCATGAAACGGAGCGCAATCCGCAGCAGACGGCTGTTGTATCCGGTGGTCGCCACGACCGGAATGTGTTCGATTCCCTCGGGAGTCCACGGCGCCGGCGGATGAAATTTCGCGTCGCCGCCGAGTTTGAGCCAGCGGCGGTAGGCGAGTGTGATGACGATGAAGTTGAGCAGCGTCGCTCCGCCCGACCAGACGAAATAGAAGCGGTAGCAGTAGCCCGCACCGCCGGCGGTGACGATCGGATAGTTCGAAAGGTGAAGTTCACAGAGGTATTTGACCAGATCGTAGAATCCGCCGACCATGAATCCGGCGAGGATCGTGCAGATGGAGTAGACGATGCCGCGCGCGCTGCAGAACTGGCCGTAGCGCGAGTGCGGGAAGAGCCGCATGGTGATCGGCATGGCGCACGCCGCCGACAGCGCGTTCATGAAGGAGTAGAGCAGCTGTGCGCCGAGCGAGAGGAAGAAGAAGGTGCGTCCCGGCAGGTCGATGAAGAGCCAGACCCAGTTCATCAGCGGGCCGGTGATGTTGAAGATGATGCCGTAGGTGTAGGCCCGCAGCGGATGCCAGCGGTCGACGAACACCGCGGCGAAGAAGGTCGCGATCATGCCGGCCAGCATCAGGATGCCGTTGTAGATGCCGATCTCCTGCAGATTCATCTTCATTTCCAGCAGGAAGAACACCTGAAATCCCCAGGCGACTCCGGCGAACGCCAGGATTCCGGAGCTGATGAAGAGCAGTTGATAGAACGGTTCGCCGAAGGACTCCCGGAAGAACTGCCGGAGCGCATCCCAGCGGCTGCTCTTCTGCTCCTGCTCCGGTTCCAGCGGCGGATATTTCCCCTCCTTGACCATGAGGCACATCAGCCCGAAACCCGCCGCGTAGAGAATCGCCGACCCGACGAAGATCTCTCGGGAGTGGCTCTCGGCGAACTGAAAGAGGAAGAAGTTGTAGAGGGCGCTGACGCCGGTTCCGACAATCCGGAACGCTCCGGCAAACCGCCCGAGATGACTCTGCGGCACCACGTCGTTGAAGAGGTAGTTGAAGGTGGAGTTGACGAACTGGTTGAAGAACTGAAACAGCACCATCAGCACCGCGAGCAATCCGATGGTGACCGCGGCCGGGGAGAAATCCGCCAGCACGGGAACCACCCGGCGCAGCCAGAGCGCGATCTCATTGTGAAATCCGATCAGCACCAGGCTCGCGCAGAGGAACGGCATGCTCGCGACGATGAAGGGAATCCGCCGCCCCCAGCGGCTGCGGCAGCGGTCGCTCTTCACGCTGATGTACGGCGAGATCGTCATTCCCATCAGGTTGGGTATGGTTGAAAGGATCATCCCCATCAGCCAGTTCGGGCACTGCAGATTCTTGAGGTGCAGCGGGACGATGCTCGGCACCACCGTCTCCATCAGCGTGAAGCAGAAATCCCCCCAGAGCAGCCAGACGAACAGCATCGTCAAAGCTGTCCGGGTGTAGGTCAATGTTCCACAGCGGAAGAGCGTCTCCTCCGGCCTGTTTGTCGTACTCTCCATCCTTGTCGTCCAATCTTTTCTGAGGCAAAACCTTAGTGAAATTTTTCCATTCCTGGCTCATTCTGAATTAAGTATACGGCAAAGCGGCCGGAAAAACAATCGAGAGATTTGCATATTGATTTAAAATATGATCAAATACGCGAAAATCGGTCTTGTTTTGTCGGCAGAACGGGAATTTTCAATCACCCGGCATGCTCCGAAAAAGAGAATGCAATCCCCCAAAGAATATTTACGGGGCAATCGGGGAGAGAATCGGCGAACAACGGGTTTCCATTCTTCCAAAGCTGTTGCTTCGATCTACCAATAAAATGCCATCCTCCCGGGGGCGAGGCGTATCATGCAATTGAAGTTCTTTCTGATTGCCGATGAACGCGGCAAAAAAAAGAAGCGCCCCTTCGTGTTGCGAAGAGACGCTTCTTTTTCCCAGCAAACGATTCTTGCCCGGCGGAGGAATTCCCCCGCCGTCAAAGGCGGACGGCAACTCCATTTTCCTTCAGATACCGCTTGAGCGCAGGAATCTCAATCAAACGGAAGTGGAACACCGACGCCGCCAGCAGGATCGTCGCCCCCGCTTTCACCGCCGCAAGAAAATCCTCCATCTTCCCCGCACCTCCCGAGGCCACAATCTGCGCCCGGCACGCCCCGGCCATCGCCCGGATCACCGGCAGATCGTAACCGGTTCTGGCTCCGTCACCCGCCTTGCTGGTGGGCAGAATCACCGGCACGCCCGAGTCATCCATCCGCTTCGCCCATTCCAGCGCGTCACAGCCGGTCGCGGTACGGCCGCCGTCAATGTAAACTTCGTATCCGGAAGGAAGCGCCGGATTGATGTCGACGTCGATCGCCACCGTTACCTTGTCCGCCCCGAACTCGTGAATCAGTTCCGGAATCAGTTCCGGGCGGCGATAGGCGGCACTGCTGATCGAAACCTTGTCCGCCCCGGCCTCCAGCACCGCCGCCGCGGCTTTGACGTCGCCAATGCCTCCCCCCACCGTGAAAGGCACCGTGCAAACCTTCGCCACGTCGCGAACCACGCGAACCAGCGTCGGCCGGTTCTCCACCGTCGCGGTAATATCGAGCATCGCCAGTGCATCAGCCCCGGCGGCACAATAGGCCTGCGCACACTCCACCGGGTCTCCCGCATCGGCAATATCGACAAAATGAACCCCTTTCACCACCCTGCCGTTCTGCATATCCAGACAGGGCATAATCGAAACCATATCAGCCATTCTCTCTGTTCTCCCTGATTTAAAACAACTCTTTACGGCGTTTCCGCACCTCTGCAACGGCCAGAGCCGTCAATTTGAGCAGCTCCGTATCGCGAGCCTCCGGCGAGAGCTTGAGAAACGCCCCCATAATCCGGTTCTCCTCCGCCGTCAGGCTGGAATAGGTGGAAGGCTCGTCACAGCCCGCCGCCGCAATCATCGCCTCCGTCGCCTGCTGCTGCAGCTCCGGCGGAAGCACATCGAACTCATCCAGCAACACCTTCTGGTCGCTGAACATTTCCACCAGCTCATGGTGGCGCCGGTAGGCCGGCCCGATCCGCGGCGGCGGCTCCCGTTCCGGCTCCGGGCCGACCAGGAACGGCTTGAGCGCCGGGTAGATCTTATCCCACGTTTCACTGCGGGCGCGCCGGGTCTTCCGGTCGATGAAGCGGCGCAGGAGTTCGATTCTCACCCCGGTCACCCGGGACAGTTCGTTGAGCGACAACGCCGCGGCGCAGCTTTCAAATGCGCGCGCAATGTCGTCGCTGATTTTCTTTACAGAAGGTTTCTCTTCAGGCTGCCGGGAATTCATTTCCATCTCTCATTCCAATTCAAATTGTTGATCCAGTTGCGCGGCTTTCCGGAACAGTTCCCGGAACTCCTCTTCGCTGTACTGGTAGCGCGTCTGCAGGTAACTCACGATCTTACGACAGTTGTCCGCATCCGGGATTTGCAACGTCTCAATTGTTCCATCCACCAGAATGACATTGATCGACCCGGCATGGTTGAACGGCCAGTCGATCAAAAGCGGCAACCGGGGATTCGATTTCTTCGTGTATCCGTTGAAGTACAGATAGGAGCAGTTGTCAAACGAAAACTCCTCCGCATCCTTTGCCGCTTCATCCTCGCTGCCGGGGCAGACCAGCGCCGCCGGCGAAAGTCCGCTGGGGAACAACTCCTTCAGCCCGCCGATTCCCGCCTGCGCCGGGAACGCCCCGCCGTGTGCCGCGGCATATTTCATCAACGCGTTCCGGACGGCCTCCAGACCGCCGCGGCACTGCTGCAGCTGCTGCTCCGCCTGAATCGAGCTCCGACGGCTGTCAAACTGTTCGCCAAGCGCGGCAACCGCGGTGAAGACCGGCAGAGCAATCTCGCTGAGAAATTCAATCTGGTTGAAATCCACCGTCGCATGAGCGACCGTGGAGAATCCATCCGGTTCCCGACGGGTCACCGCCAGTCCGGCCGGCGGCAGACTGGAGTCAAACGCAATCGTGTCGTCAAACTGGCGGTTCAATGCGGCGGCAAAAAATCCGAAGAGCGGCGCCCCCACATAGAAGAAACCGGTTCCCTCGACCGGAAGGCCTTCGGCCAGCTCCTGAAACTCCGGCGTTTCCACCAGTCTGCCGGCGGAACTCATCTTCTCCAGCGTCTCTTCGCCCAGCATGGCAAACAGCATGGAATTATCCCATAACAGCTGCAACTTCAACTCCGGATATCCCGGAACCGGCCCCGGAACGATGGAATTCGCCGTCACCTTCGTGCCCGGCAGCAGCCGCGCCAGTTTCCCCAGCTGTTGAAAGAGAAAGCGTTCCCGGTCATTGAGCACCAACAGAGCGTGAACCCCCTGCAGCGTCTCCGGGTCGGCATCGTCATCCAGAAACAGCACGACACCGATCTCCCCCGACACGGACTGAAGCAGTTTTTTCAGCGGCATGTTCAACATCGTCCGCGAGAGACGGTCCATATCACCGGCGCTGCGGTCGGTGCGGCACAACGCCTGCCAGACCGCGTCCGGATGGAGTTCGAAGTCCGCGGCGAACGCGGTTCCAACCGGCAGGGCCTCAAACTCCGGGCGCAACGGCCGGTTCGTTTTTCCGTCGAGGGCCCAGAGCGCCCCTTCCGCGCCCGGTTTATGCAGAAGCACGCTGCGGTTGGTGAAAAGCCGGGCACGGCCGTTCTCATCGTTCCGAAACACCTGTGAGCTTCTGCCGTATCCTTCAAGTTCATCGATTCCGGAAAGGTGCCAGCCGATCTCAAACGCGGCGGAAAACAGCACAAAAGGATCGCGAATCTCCCGCGGCAGGTCGGACTGTGCGATCATCGTCGTCAGGCGGCTGCCGTCCCGCTCCAGCCCCTCAATGAGATAACGCGGATTGGAAATCATAAAATAACTGCCACCGGAATCGAGCCGGGAGGCAATCCGGTCAAAGGTCCGGCAATCTTTCTCCGAAGCTCCGGAATCCATTCGACAGCCGCTGGCCAGGCACACCAGCAGCAGGGCGGACAGCAAAATGGACAGCTTGCAATTCATCGCACGAAATTCCTCTCTTGTTCTTCTCCACTAAATATAAGAGAGAAATAGCGTCGCCGCAACCCCGCAACCCCTGTTTTTTTCAATTTTTGTCGAAGGAGCCGGTTTCCAGAAAGCGGAGGGTCAGGTGCCGCGCCTCCGGCCGGTTCATGATGAACGCATGCCCGGAGTCAATCACCACGTGCGCCCGCTCCCCTCGCAGGTGGGTGGAGGAGAGCGAAACCTTGTTGTCGAAGCGGCCGGCAATGATGCCGATCTCATACCCCTCCGGCACCGGCAGATCGTGGACCGCCGCCTCCGGGCGGTCGGCCAGATCCGGCAGCGGGCGAACCAGAAAGGGCGACGGGGCAAAATGTTCCACCCACGCCGTCGCAACCGCCGAACCATGGTGGGGAGGCGCCAGCATGACGATGCGGTGCACCATTTCCCCTCGCCCGGTTGCGGCAAGTTCCGCGAGCGCAACCCGGGCCAGCAGTCCGCCCATGCTGTGCGTGACCAGATCGATCTGCGGCATTTCCCGGCGGCACAGAAAATCGGCAAGTTCCCGCCCGTGTTCCACGATGTGACGCCGGGTGGTCCGGTAGTCGTAAACCACCACCGGGCGCCCCTGACGGTTCAGCCAGAGAGCAAACTGCTTCATCACGATGCCGCGATGAAGCAGGCCGTGCACTAGAATGACGGGGATCCTGCCCGGCTCTCCGGGCAGGAATTCAATATGCCGCAGTCCGGCGGCGTAGCGGGCGAGCAAACGGATCATGTTCCCCTCTTCGATTAACGTTCCGGAACTCTGTAATATACATGGAATTCCGGAAAAGTCCACCCGAAAACCCGCCGCCGGACATTCACCGCCGTCAGGAGTGCACCACCGGCAGCCGGAGCGAGAAGGTGCTCCCCTCGCCGACCCGGCTCGACACCTCGGCACGGCCGCGATGAAGCTGCATGATATGCTTGACGATGGCCAGGCCGAGACCGGTGCCGCCCGCTTTGCGGCTGCGCGCCTTGTCCACCCGGTAGAACCGCTCGAAGAGCCGGGGAAGATGTTCGGCCGGGATGCCGCAGCCGTGGTCGATCACATCGATCACCGCCTCGTCGTTCTCCTCCCGCACCCGGACCTGAATCTCCCGGTTCTCTCCGCTGTGTTTGATCGCGTTGTCGATCAGGTTGAACACCGCCTGTTCCAGCAGTTGCACATCCGCCTCGATCTTCGGATCCGATTCCACGGTGCAGGTCAGCTTGATTCCGGCGGCCTCCGCCTTCGGCTGTGCCAGCTCCATCGCCGTACTGACCGGAAGCGCCGCTCCGACCACGGTGAAGTTGTACCCTTCGCCGACCGCGTGACACTCGAGCCTGGAAAGGCTCAGGATATCCTCCACCAGCGAGGTCAGCCGCTCGGAGTGCAGTTCGATGATCTGCATGAAGCGCGCCGCACTTTCCGGCTCTTCGATGGCCCCGTCGCGCAGAGTTTCCACCGCGCCGCGGATCACGGTCAGCGGGGTTTTGATTTCGTGCGAAACGTTGGCCACGAAGTCGCGGCGGAAATTCTCCAGCCGCCGCAACTGGGTCAGATCGTAGATCACCAGCAGAATACCGCTCTGCGCTCCGGCCCAGGTGACCAGAGAGCCCCGGAGCCGCAGCTGAAGCGTCCCCTCCGGCAGGCGGACGGTGAATTCGGATTCCAGCGGCTTTTTCTCTTCGCGCAACTTGCGGATGAACTCGGAGATCTCGAGGTTGCGCACCACTCCGGTGATCGGGGAGCCGAGCGGATTATCCTTCAGATGAAACATCCGGCGCGCCGCGGTGTTGATGTCGATGACCTGCTCCTCCATATCCAGCACAATCACCCCTTCGGCAAGGGCGGCAAAGATGGCGTCACGCTCGCTCTTTTCACGGGAAATATCGTTGATCCGGGCCTTGAGCTCCTCCGTCATGCAGCTCACGCTTTCGGCCAGCTCGCGGATGGCGCCCCGTTCCGGAATTGGCAGCCGGGTGTCGAGCTCACCCGCGGCAATTTTCGCACTGGCCCGGCAGAGAGCCAGCACCGGGCGGCTGACCGTCCGGAAGATGATGTAACTCAGTCCGCCGGCGACCAGTGCGGTCAGGAGCACAGCGAAGATGATATCCATCCGCACCCGGCTCAGCATCCGGTCGATCTGATGGATGGAAAAGGCGGAGCGGAAAATATAGAGTGCATTGCCGATGCGCACCGGATACGCACAGTAGATCAGCCGTTGCCCCTGTGTGGAGCTGAAGCGGACGATCGGCGCTCCCGCCCTGCCGTTCCGGAACGCCTCCAGGGCTCCGAGAATTTCAGGACGCATCGCGTGATTGTCCATCTGCGCCGGCTCCTCCTCGGAGTCCGCCAGCACCTTTCCATTGGCGTCGATCACGGTAATGCGGGACTTCACGGCGCCGCCCTCATCCCGGCAGAGCTTCTGCACTTCGTCCATCCGCCCCGCCTCGATCAGCGGCCGGGCGGCATAGGCGAGCAGTCTCGCCCGCCCCAGCAGCTCCGTCTCCGTCTGCTGAATATAAAGCTCTTCAAAGGAGCTGAACTGGAGCCAGAAGAAGAAAAAAAGCACCACTGCCACCGGCAGAAAAATCAGCGG
Organism: Victivallis sp.; assembly: GCF_048170485.1. Taxonomy (NCBI): domain Bacteria; kingdom Pseudomonadati; phylum Lentisphaerota; class Lentisphaeria; order Victivallales; family Victivallaceae; genus Victivallis; species Victivallis sp. Next base: position 17,119 of record NZ_DBEXAY010000247.1, read on the forward strand.
CCACGACTGGATGAATCCGTTTTTCATACCCCTCTCCTCACTCCTGAACAAACCGGTAGCCGACACCGCGGACCGTTTCAATCAAACTGCCATATTCCCCCAGCTTGCGGCGCAGACTGACCATCTGCACGTCGATCGCCCGCTCCGTCACAGGGTAATCATCCCCCTTGACCTCGTTGACGATCTGCCCCCGGGTGTAGACCCACCCCGGACGGCGGGCGAGCAAATAGAGTATTTCAAACTCGGAAAAGGTAAGAACCAGCGGCTTCCCGTCGAGCAGAGCCTCCCGCGTGCCGCGGTTCATGGAGAGCGGCCCCCGCTTGAGCGTGGTTCCAGCCGCCTCCGACTCCAGATGGTTCACGCGGCGCAGAACCGAACGGATTCTGGCGATCAGCACTTTCGGGCTGAACGGCTTGGGCAGATAATCATCCGCCCCCATCTCCAGCCCGATAACGATATCGCTCTCCTCGGACTTCGCCGTCAGCATGATGATCGGAATCGCGCTGGTCCGCGGCTCGCTTCTGAGCTTCCGGCATACGGTAAGCCCGTCGATCCCGGGCAGCATCAGATCCAGCAGAATCAGATCGGGGGCGAACTCCTGTGCGGCCGCCAGCGCGGTCTCCCCCGAATCACAACATCTGACGCGGTCGAACCCCTCTTTGTTGAGGTTGTACCGAATCAATTCCTGAATCGCCTCTTCGTCTTCGACGATCAGGATCTTCTCTTTGCCCATATTCACCTCCTTGATCTTCTGCCGGATAACATAGTCCGGCATTGTTCAATTCCGGTGCGTCGGTTGTTAGAATTCGGTTAGATTCACGCTTTCTTCACGCGGAACGCTCCGCCGGGCGCATCCTCGACCACGTAACCGAGACCGGCGATTTCGGCTCTCAGCCGGTCGCTCTCGGCAAAATTCTTCGCCTTGCGCGCCGCGGCCCGCGCCTCAGCCATCGCCATGACCTCCGCCGGAATCTCCACCGTCCGGATCCGGTCCGGTTCCAGGCATCCGGCGATCCGGTCGAACTTGCGGAACGCATCGAGAATTTTTGCCGCACCGGCGGCGGAAAGGGTTCCGGCATCGGCGAGCTTGTTGCCGACCCGGAGCAGTTCAAACATGGCGGCGAACGCCTCCGACACGTTGAGGTCGTCGGCCATGGCGGCGGAAAACGCCTCCACCGCGGTCGCAACAGGCGCCTCCGCTTCCGAACCGTCGCCGGAAACGGTAATCGAGCGCAGACGGTTGAAGAACTCGTCGAACCGCCCGAGCGTTTCCCGGGCCTGCGCGAGCGCCTCAAACGTGAAGTTGAGCTTCTTGCGATAGTGGGCGCCGAGGAGCACCCAGCGGATTTCACGCCCGCTCCACCCTTTCGCTTCGAGGTCGCGCAGCGTATAGAAGTTGCCGAGCGACTTGGACATCTTTTCGCCGTTGACCATCAGGTGGGCGCAGTGGAGCCAGTAGTTGACCCACTTCTTCCCGGAAGCCGCCTCGCTCTGGGCGATTTCGTCTTCGTGATGCGGGAACATGTTGTCGATGCCGCCGGTATGGATATCGAAAGAGTCCCCGAGATATTCGCTCGACATGGCGCTGCATTCGATGTGCCAGCCGGGGCGCCCCTTGCCCCAGGGGGAGTCCCAGGCGACGTCGCCGTCGAGTTCATCCCACGCCTTCCAGAGGGCGAAGTCGGCGACGGAATCCTTTGCGTATTCGTCGTTCTTGATCCGGACGCCGGACCGCTGATTTTCCCGGTCAATCTTTGCAAGTTTGCCGTAATTCGGGAACTTGTCGATGGAGAAGTAGACCGACCCATCCTCCGCCCGGTATCCGAACCCCTTCTCCATCAGGATGGAGATCAGCCGGATCATCTGCGGAATATGATCGGTGGCGGCGGGATAGACCTCCGCCGGTTCGATGTTGAGGGTCTTGAGATCCTCGAAGAACGCCTGCTTGTACTTCTGCGTAAACTCCCGCAACGGAATTCCGGCGGCGCGGGAGTCGCGGATGGTCTTGTCATCGACGTCGGTGAGGTTCATCACCTGCCGGACCCGGTAGCCGAAGAACTCCAGGGTGCGGCGGAGCAGATCCTCGAACATGTACGCGCGGAAATTGCCGATATGGGCATAATTGTAGACGGTCGGCCCGCAGGTGTACATGCGGACCTCTCCGGGATGAATCGACCGGAACGGTTCCACCCGGCGGTCCATCGTATTGAAGAACTGAAGCTCCATGAGATACTCCTGAAAATAAAAATTATGGATTCCGCACAGTTGCGGCTCCGTTGTTCCGATGACAGCAATCTCATATAATCTATCAGCAAAGCTCGAATTTACAAAAAAAATCAAAAAAAAAGTATAAAATCTCTCAAAAAAAATTTTACCTTTGCGAAAAGTAGAGCTATATTAGAAAACATCACCAGCGGAGAGATGGCTGAGTGGTCGAAGGCGACGGTCTCGAAAATCGTTATACCCTTCCGGGTATCGAGGGTTCGAATCCCTCTCTCTCCGCCATCTTTTTTCCGTTTCGATTTCTGACAGCCTCCTCTACGGCCCGTTGCCGTACGTTACAGCGTTTTCCCGCTCGGAATTTTTGGAAAATTGGTAATTTTTCAACCTCTTCTCCTGCTGGAGCCATTCATCACAATTGTTTTTGAAGTTGAACAGAGATCGTGTCCGATATTTTGCACACATTTGTTCTGAGTGCTTGCTGATTTTCCCAGCGTGACACGAAACGACTGGAGCCAAAGTGTGTTTTCTTAACTTGAAGGATTGTGATATCAGACACAACCAAAGTCTATTTCGGAACTTGTAATCGGCAAACCGCGGGATATAGTAACGCAAAGACTTTTGCACCAATCTTTCCATAAAAAATGGTCCAAGCGGGGGAGAATCGCTCCGGAAAGGCTTATTCAAAGTGTCAGAAGTGTCCTCTTGTAAAAAAATAAATTCAATATATAAAAGTCTAGGGATAATTATTGGAGTAGGTGGACTTGGATTATCTTTTCTGAATTTTGCAGTCAATTTAGCGGAGTATAATGCTGCAT
>NZ_DBEXAY010000248.1:0-4157 GCF_048170485.1 Victivallis sp.
TTCAGATCGCTATATTCCTGGATCGTCAAACCGCTATCCTTGTCACCTATACATGGTATCTTTAGATTTGACACTTCTTTACTTTTGAAGTTCCCGGATGATGCGGTCGAGGGTGATGGGACCGGTCATTCCTTTTCCCCAGATGCGTTTGGCGTTTTCGATCTGCGCCGGATCTTTCAGCGATTTCAGGTAGGCGATTGCTTCTGCGGCACCTTCCGGGTCGTTCGCTTTGCAGAGCGAGGCGAGCAGCAGCGGATAGAGCACGCTGCGCTTCAGGTCCGGATTGTTGCGTTCCCGGTGCAGAAGGGCTTTGATCTCCGGCGCATAGGCGGCGGGCCTGGTTTTCAGGCACCATTCGGCAACCCGGCAGAGGAGGCGGAAATTCCCCGAATACGGCGTTTCCCGCAACAGCTTTTTCAGTTCCGGGCTCCCGTCTGCGGCCGGTTTTCCGGCATAGAGCGGGATGAGGTGCGAAAGCTGTTCCGGAGCAGGTTCCCGGAAGGCGGCAAGCATCCGGTTCCGGTAATCCGCGTTGTCGGCCATATACTCCGAATACCGCAGCGCCGTTTCCTGTTTATCGGGTTGGCTGCTCCACCTCAGGATCAATGTTTCAAAAGCCGGGCGATTGCGTTCCGCGAAGGCTTCGGCGGTCCTGCTGCCGAGCAGCGGATCGGCCAGCAGCTCCGCTGCGAACTCCTCGTGCGGCAGGAAATTCGCCTGGAACAACTGCTGCTGGAGCAACCGGCGCGGCATGACTCCGAGCCGTTCCTCAAGCAGCAGTTTCCGCCATCCCTCGCGCTCTCCGGCAGTTAACGGATAGGAGAATTCTCCAACGGCGTCAAGCCGTTTCAGCAAGCTGACCGCTTCCGCCGGAGGCGGCAGGGTGCGCAAACGCTCCCGGAGCCAGGCGGCCTCCTCCCGCGCCGGGAGGCGGCGAAATTTCTCCACGGTTTCCGGGGAGATTCCCGACAGCGGACGGCCGCCCGGAACCGGAAACAGATAGCGTCCGGGAGTGCGCATTTCAGCCTGACAGCCGTTTCCCGCCGGCGGAGCGCACGGCGTGCCGTCCAGTTCGGAAAACGACAGCTTTTTCCCCTGCTCGCCGGAGTCGGCGTACAGGAACTTCTCCGCCGCCAGCGCCGCGCTCCAGAAGTCGCCGGGAGCCCCCGGCCTGCGCACGGCATCGATTTTTCCATCCTTCAGGAAGATGCGGTCGAGCCGGTTGCGGAAAACCCAGCGCCCATCCTCCGTCTTGCGCGAGACCAGCACATCGACCCGGACCAATCCGTTCCGCTCCGGGAATTCAAATTTCGGCACGACCTCATAGATCCCCGGATTCTGCCGCCGTTCGTCGGCGTACAGGAGCCGGACTTCGGCGGGAATCTCCAGTGCGTTTGCCGCCGCAGCCGCCAGAATCGCGGCTATTGCAGAAGGCATCCATTTCATCATGTTACACTCCTTACGGGCTGTTAATAGGAAAAGAATTCGTAATACTCGAAACTGCGGCTTCCCGTCACCGGGCGGACGGTCACTCTGAGGCGCACGCCCGGATTTTCCGGCGACGAGGCGTCGGCCTGAATCGTATAGGCGCCGCTCTCGCGGGTCGAAAAGTTCATCTCCAGCTTTCCGGCAAGGCCGGGAGGCAGGCTTTCGGCAAGCGGCAGCCGTTTTTTGCGCCACAGCTCCAGCGCATTCCGAAGCTGTTCCGATTCCTCAGCCGTCAGCGCGCACCGTTCGGCGATCACGGCGGCCGGAGTCGCGTAGAGGTTCGGCCGCCCGGTGAGAGCGCGCAGCTTTTCCGGCGGAATCAGGCGGATCGCGTCGAGCACGCCGTTTTCGGACGGCAAATAGAGCTTCCCGGCTCCCGGCAGCCACAGCAGCTCCTCGCGGAACTGCAGCGGGCGGTTGCGCGGCAGCACCGGGACGCCCGCACTGCGGTAGTGCTGCGACTCCATGCCGCCGGGCTTCGCGAGATCGTCGGAGTCGGCGTAATCTTCAAGCCGGGCGATCAACTCTTCGCGCGGTTCGTCCTTGGCCAGTTTCGGATTCGTGAGCTGCCGCGCCGGATTGCGCCCGGCGAGGTCAAGTCCGGCAACCGCGTCGAAAATCCGCACCGAAACCGTCCGTTCGCCCGCCGTGACGGTGTGTTCCGTCCCGTCGGCGAGAAAACGCTCTGCGGTCCCGTCGGTTTCCGCCCCGAGCCTGCGGTCGGCGTTCTTCGCGCGGTCGGCCAGCAGCAGGCACAGCGTCCGGTTGGCGGCGCTTTCCGCTTCGAGCGCGGAACGCTGCAAGGAAGCAAAGGTATCGGTTTCCGCCGCCGAATACTGGCTGATCGCGACGGCGGAGGCGACCAGAACGCCGATCGAAGCGATCAGCGCCATGACCGTGACCAGCGCGACGCCGCGTTCCCTTCGTTTCCTACCGCCTGCCATAGGTCTCCTCCCGGAATTTGCCGTAACTTGAAACCGCGGAATTTCCGGCGGTCCGGCGCAGGAAACTGACTTGCCGCCCATTTTCAAACTCCACATCCATGCGGATCGCGGCGGGAATCGTTTCGGCCGCCTCCGCATCGAATTCCGGCTGCCATGCGATTTCGCCGTTTTCGCGGAACGCATAGGAGAACGCGAGGCGCCGCACCCCGGAGGCGATCACCTCGCGTCGGCACTCTCCGTCATGGTCGGCGATGATCGGATAACGGCGGTAGCGCGCAACCAGCTCCGACTCCTCCCGGCTGAGTTCGAGGAAACGCAGCCCGCCCTCCGCCGGGTCGTTCACCCGGTGCAGATACGCGAGGCGCAGAAAGGCCGGCTTGCCGCGGAACAGCTGCACATTCCGGTTGTTTTCGTCCGGCCAGTGGAACGGAATCGCGTTGCGGAACGCCGTGTCGGCGATCCGGTCGAGCCGCTGCAGCGTTTCCAGCTCCGCCGAACTCTCCCGGACCACGCTCCACCCCTGCTGACTCGAAAAGAGGATTGAACCGGCCAGCGTCGCGATCACCGAAAAAATCGCCAGCGCCAGAACGATCTCAAGCAGGGTGAAAGTTCGCTTAACGGCCATCGGAACGCTCCTTTACCCAGCAGTCAAGCCGCAGCGAATCAAGCACTTCCCCATCCCGGGACGCTTCGACGACCAGGGTGCGCAGCCGCTTCTGCCCGAACCGGGTTTCCGTATCGGCCGGGAGACGCGGATCTTCATAACGGTAAGCGATTTCAAATTCGCCGGAGAACAGTGTCTCATTCAGCCCCGCTTCCGGTCCGTGCAGCAGCAGATATTCGGCGGCGGAGGTCAGATCGTGCGTCAGCTCCCAGGTTTCGGCATTGCGCGCCGCGCGGTTCGCCGCAATCGACAACTGCCAGAGCAGTCCCGCGATGCCGAGCGTCAGGATCACCAGCGCCACAAGCACCTCAAGCAGAGTGAACTTATTCCGTTTCATCGATCACGATGCTCCCGGTCAGGGGGGAAATCCGCAACGTCGCCGTTTCGCCGTCGCGCTCGAAAGCGAGCGCGGTCTCCGCCGCGCCGCCGTCCGGGAAGAAGCGCAGCACAATGCCCGGCTCCTGAAGTTCCTCGCCGTTGCGCAGAATGCGAAGTTCCTGCGGATACGTGACTTGCTCCTTCCCGAAAAACAGCCTCCGCCTCGCCGGATCGAACTCGACGGCGCACGTCTTGCCGGTCGCGGCCGCCTGCCGGCGGCAGAGCGCCGCGATGCGCCGGAGCTGTTCGGCCTTCTGATACGGCCCGCCGTCGAGCAGCTCGACGCTGAGCCGCGCGGTTCCGACCGCCAGCACGACCAGCAGAATTGCGGTGACGGTGACCAGCTCGACAAGCGTATAGCGATTGCGGCGCAACGGGTTATTCCTCCTCGACGACGGTCCAGTTGCCGATGTCGGCGTCCTCGTCCTCGCCGCCGGGCTGGCCGTCCGCGCCGTAACTGATGATGTCGAATTCGCCGTGGTCGCCCGGTTTTTTGTAGATGTAGTCGTTGCCCCACGGGTCCTGTGGAATCACGCCGCCTTTCAGGTACGGCCCCTTCCAGCGCTTGCTGCCGGAGTTGTTCTTCACCAGATCCTCCAGCGAAGCCGGGAGTTTTTTCATATGGACGCGGTAGTCGAAAATGCACTGCTCGAAAATGCCGATCTGCATCTTCGCGGCGCCGG
>NZ_DBEXAY010000249.1:0-13122 GCF_048170485.1 Victivallis sp.
AAATATATGAAAAACAGTATATGCGTCCGCTTTTTGATCTATCGCCGTTTCTGAATCAGAAGGTCTCCGTCGAGCGGTATGACGGCAAAGGATATGTCGTCTACGCCTGCGGAAAGGACAAATGGATTGAAAGGTACTGGAAACACTTCACCACCGAACCACGCCCGGCGCTCTATGCCACCTTCTGTTCTCTCATGCTGTGGAACGAGTTCCGCTACATCCGGCGGTTCCATCAGCCGTTTCTCTCCATCGAATACATCATGGAGGGGGAGCTGTGGTTCCGGAGCGGCAAGCGCGCTTTCGCCGCCGAAAAGGGCGATCTCTGTCTGCTGCACCGAAACCGCAACCACGATTACTATTTTCAGCCGGGGAAACCGACCCGCCTCATGACTTTCGTCCTGCACGGTTCCGGGCTGACGCCGCTGTTGCAACACCTGAATCTCGACCGGACCGATGTGTTTTCTCTGGATGCCGACGAACGGATGACCGAGATTTTCGACAGGATAAAACCATTTATCCATGAGTCACTTCAGGATCCACGCAGCGGTGAGATCAACGCGGGTGTCTGTTATGAACTGCTGCAGTTTCTCGCCCATGCTCACCAGCCCGGGCCGCTGCCGCAGGATATGTGCGCCATCCGCGATTTTCTGGAAGAAAGCGCGGCCGGCCCGTTGAAGATGGCGGAAGTGGCGCGCCGCTTTCACCTTTCGCTGCCCACGCTGAACCGCAAGTTCCAGCAGACCTTCGGAATGACGCCGTACCACTACCGGCTGGAACAGCGCATGCAGAGAGCCGAAGAGCTGCTGATGCAGACCACTCTCCCGATCAAGGAGATCGCGTTCCGGCTCGGCTATACGAAACCACTCTATTTCTCCGCCGAGTTCCGGCGGCTCCGCGGCATTTCCCCCGGGAGCTTCCGCAACGACCGGCGCTGAACCTCCGCCCCGGCCTACCAGTGACGGACCGGCAGCCCCAGAAGCGACGCAATCCGGTCGCGCAGCGGATGATTGGGATGAGCCGGGTCCACCTTGTTCTTGGTGAATCCCAGCGCGAGGTGGCGGCGGCGATCCAGCAACCCCTCCGAACCGATGGCGCCGCCATGGCCGATCAGCCCGGAAACATCCTCCGGGAATCCGGCGGCTACGTAGCCGAGCCCGAAATGCGCCCAATCCGTCTCCGGGCGGAAGGGATCATCGGCCGCCCGGCGGGGAATCGCCGCATTCTCCAGCGTTTCCGGCCGGAGCAGGCGCACGCCGTCGATCTCGCGCTCCAGCGCGGCGTAGTGCCGGGCGACGGCACGGGCAGTCATCACCCCGTTGAACGACGGGATGCAGCTGCGCAGAATTTCCGGCGACGCGATCAAAAGTGCGTGACCAAACTCCCCGCCCACCCGGGAGGTATCCAGCGGCGCCATCCGCGCTTCCGCCTCATCGGATATGCCGAAGAAGATCTCCCGCTCCATTCCGAGCGGACGGATCACCTCGTCGGTGAGGATCTGTTTCAACGGCCGGCCGTCGGCGCGCACCAGCGGCTCCCCGGCCAGCCAGGCGTAGGAAAAGGACTGATACCGGCAGCGGGTGCCCGGCGTCCACTCCGGACGCATCGCGGCCATGCGGCGGCACATCAGATTCCAGTCCGCCAGTTCGGCAAAGGAGGCGTGCTCCGGCGTCATGAACAAACCGGAACGGTGGGTCAGCACATGCCAGAACAGCAGATGCTCCTTCCCTTCGCAATCGAATTCCGGCCACAACTCGCCCAGCCGGGTGGAGTAGGCAAGCGTTCCCTTTTCCACCATCCGGTGAATCGCCGTGGTAAAGAGTCCCTTGCCGACGGAGAAGACCGGGAACAGCGTATCGGGTTCGACTTTCCGCCGCCGGTCCGGCGCAGTGTAACCGGAACAGAGATCGGCGACGAGTTCGCCGTTTTCGTAGATCGCCAGCTGACAACCGCACTCCAGCCCGCTTTCCGTCGCCTCATCCAGCAGTTTCTGCAGTTGAAGAATCGTCGTTTTTTCCATCACACGCCCCCGCTTTTTCATTAAAAAAAAATTTGTTATACTATAGATGAAACCCGAGGAAATACAAACAGAAATCACGCAGACGAAAATGATAAAACGCCCTCGCAAATAAGCCCCGATGCCGCGTCTGTGCTCCCGGACGGCATTTGACAAACCGCCTGTCGAATGATATACTTTCCCCGGATGCAACGAAAGGCAAATTCATGGAATTCTGGAGAATCGAACTGGCGGAATGTCCGCGCCTCGTGGAGTTTCCCTACAAACTTCTTCGCGTCGGCTCGTTCCGCGACTGGAAACCGGCGCGGGTTGGACCGTTCCGGTTCCAAAACGAACTTCAGATCAGCCTCCGTCTCGGCTCCGAGGCGGAAACGATGGAGAATTTCATCAATGACACCCGCACCACCAACCGTTTCCCGCATGTCCTGTTGAAACTGCCCGGCGACCAGTACAGCGGCGACTGCGCCAGCCCGTGGGATGCCGTTACCTTCACGTACCCCGCCGACCTGTACGGAGAACTCATTCTCGCCAAGAATCTGGAGAGGATTCCGTGCTGGGACTTCAAGATGACATCTGAAATCGCCATCCTGTTGCGCCGGATTCGCACTCTCATGAAACATTCGCAGGAAAAGACGGTTCCGGACCGCCTGGATCTTCTGGCCTTCCAACTCTTCGAGGAGCTGGTGTTCCATCGCCTTCTCGCGCAGGATACTCCGGATTACATCGAAGCGAAGATACGGAAAATCGCCTCCGAGTTTCAGCTCGACTTCATGGATGCGCTCGATCTGGAACAGGTCGCCCGCCGGAACGGAATGTCCCGCAGCACCTTCTTCCGCCACTGGAAACGCTGTTTCCAGGAGCCGCCGGCAAAATATCTGTTGAATTTGCGCCTCAAGGAATCCATCCGGATGCTGACGGAAAGCGACAGCAAAATCCACGAAATCGCCCGCGCCCTCCATTTTCGGGACTCCGCCTATTTCTGCGCCGTCTTCAAACGACGCTACGGCATCTCCCCGATGCAATACCGGAAACAACCGTTTCTGTGAGACAAAATCAATATTTTTTTGAGACGCTCCCATCTTGCGCTTTTTCTGTTTCCAAGGTATAATAAAGAGAGAAAAACAACAGAAAGGGCCCTCTTTCATGGAAATGTTGATTCCAACCGGCTTCCGTGCAAACGGTGTTCCCCGATTCACTCTGATTGAACTGCTTGTGATAATCGCGATCATCGCGATTCTGATGGGGCTCCTGCTGCCGGCGCTGAACAGCGCCCGCGAACGGGGGCGCTCGATCACCTGTCTCAACAACCTGAAAACGATCGGTCTGGCCAGCAACATGTATGCAGGCGATTCGGATGATTATTTGCCGGCCAACCGCGGCAAGAGCCAGGGGGAGACCTCAAGCTACTATTACTTCAACCATCTGATCGGCCCCAATCCGGCATTTCCCGACGACCCGTGGAACGGCCGGAACATCGTCAACGGGCACTACCTCAACGTACCCGTCCTCGCCTGCCCCTCCCAGCAGGCGCTCGGTTTCAACGCGGTGGACGGCAGTTCGAATTTCTGGACGCAGTACACCCATTATGGCATCAACACCCATTTCTTTACCTCGGAAGCCGGCGTATACCGCAAATTGACCAGCATCCGTTTCCCCTCCGCAAAGTTGATGATCTGCGACACATGGGCCATCACCGGAACCATGTTGAATGTCACCAGAGGACGTTACCGGTTCTATTTCGATGACACTACGCTGGCCGGTTACGGCTGGGTCGCCGGACGCCACGCAGGCCGTGCCGGATTCGTCCATCCGGATGGCTCCGTCACCACCTACCAGATTACCCAACCATATGCAGCGCCCTGGGAAACTCCGCTGATCCACTATGTTTCCACCAACGACGCAAACACAAAAAAATACCACCTCTACGGAGCTCAGGAACGATGAATCGTCTCGCCCTTTTCCTATGTTTCATCGCCTTCACGCTCGCCGCGGGCAACGAACCGCTCGTGCTGCTGCGAAACGGCACCTTCACCCTGCCGGTACGCGGACGGACGGAACTGCGTCAAAGCGGCGCCCCGGCCCGGCTGTGGCACCCTTCGGCGAAAAACAGCCTGTTCTTCGACTGCGCCCAGACGCCCATCGACCCCGGGGAATATTACACCTTCTCTCTGCTGGCTCGGACAGAAGGCGATGATCCGGTCAAACTCAGGATCCAATTCTCCGCCGACGACGGCACGCAGGGGCGGAAATACCTCACCATTCTGCCCGACACCGGCTGGCGCCGCTACCGGATTCGCGCCGACGAGCTCCGGAAAATTCTCCACGGCAAATCCATCTGTTCCATCCGCTTTTCGGTGAATCAGCCCGGCCGCACCCTGTTTCTGGACGATATCCGCTTTTCCCCGCGGGAACTCAGCGCGCGAATCCCCGATCTGCCGCCGGTGACGGCCTCCACCAGTTTCCCCGCTCACACCGACGACGCCATCATCCGCGCCTGTCTGAACGACCCGGAATACCGGAAGAAGATGGCGGCCATTGAGAAACTGCGGCAGCGTTATGCCGCGCAATGGAATCATCCGCGCAACCGAACCGCCGACGCCCAGGCGGAATATGATGCGATCCATCCCGACGGCTCCATCGCGTCGCTCTCTCCGGAGAAGGTCCGCCAGCGGGAACGGGCGGGCAAGAGCAATCGCGGAGACCATGAGGGTGTGATGCGCCAGATTCTGCCGGAGGTCTCCCGGATCGCCCGGCACTGGAAGTACGGACGCGTCGACCGGACGCTCGAAAACAGCAAAAAACTGCTCCGGATGTTCAACTATTACCTGTCGATGGAGGCGAACCGGCTCGGAGAGCACGAACGTTGGGTCACGACCAGTTTTTACGCGCCGGCACTCGCAGCGAACGCCTATTTCACCTTTTTTCGCGAGATGGAAGCGGTCGAAAAAGGAACCGAACAGAATCCGGAACTGGTTCTCCTCAACCAGCTTTGCCGGGAAATCGTCGCCTATGCCTTCGTCTACCCGGACTACAATCGCCCCGGTCCGCTGCTGACCACCCGGTGTTTTCGGTTTCACGACGCCTGGACCGGCGGCAATTTCGGGTACCGCAACCTCTACGAAGCCGCGTTGATCTGCCGGAATCCCCGCATGATGGATCTGATCGCCGAAATCAGTCGCGACGCCCTCAGCATCACCAGCTTCCAGACGCGGGATTCCTCCTTCTGGCGAGAGGGGCTCACCGCCGACGGCGGCGGATGGGGACATGGCGAAATTCATTATCTCTTCCGTTACCCCGCCGACGGCGTCCGCGGCATTGTCCGCAATCTGCTCCGGCTGAAGGGAACGCTCTGGGATAACGAGATTTCAACCGCGCAATACCGTCTGCTGGTGGAATACCTGAAAACCTGTCTGTGGTTCTGCCTGGAACCGGCGAAATACGGTCCGACCCTGACCGTTCCGGACCGGGAGTGCATGCGCTGGACGCCGGACGGCGGATTCCTCTCCATCGACGTGCTGCTCTCCATCGCACAGCCGCTGGCGGAGCTCCTGCCGGCAAAGGAAACCGAGTTGCGACACGAACTCGACACCATCCTCCGCATCTGCAAAGGCGAAGAACCGGAATACACCGGAGTCCGCTTCTGGTGGAACAACGACGATCTCGTCATTCGCCGAAAGAACTGGTTCGCCGGCGTCAACATGGTTTCAAAACGGACGATCGGCGTGGAAACCGCGGCTCTGGCCAGCATCAAAACCGATTATTTCGCCGACGGCGCCACCTGGCTTATGAAACACGGAGCCACTTACACCGTTGCCAAAGGATTCTTTCAAACCTGGGCGGTGCCCGGCACCACGGTCCGCGCCAGAGAGATCGAGCACACCGACACCGCCTGGCGGGCCTATCGCGGCACCTCCGGATTCGCCGGGGGCGTGGCGGACGGCGCATACGGGTGCGCCGCCTTTCTCTACGGCAAACAGCCCATTCGCACTGCACCCGATCCGGCACTGTACGGCGTGACCGCCCGGAAAAGTTACTTCGCCTTCGACGACCAGCTGCTCTGCCTCGGCGCCGATATCCGCAACGAAAAACCGGAGCTGCCGGAACCAATCGTCACTACGATCGACCAGACCGAATGGATAACCCCCGCCGAAATCGAAATCGACGGAGTCATCGCCCGCAAACAACCCGGAGAAACGTTCCATCTTACGGGCAAGAGCGGCGCTGTCTGGCAGAATGGAATCGGCTATCTGGTAATGCAGGGCGGCCCCATGACGGTTTCCGGCGAAACACGCCCGGAACGCTGGCTGGAATTCAACCGCAGCCGGAACAGTCGTCAGAAGAACCGCCCGAAGCAGGCGTCGATTTTCCAGATCACCATCGACCACGGCCGCGCGCCGGCGGGGGGCAGCTACGCCTATCTCGTGGACTTCGAAGTGAAAAACCTCGCGGAACTGCAGAAGAAGTATGAGAATTCCCCGATCCGGATTCTCGCAAACAATGCGGAAGTTCAGGCGGTTTACCATCCGGAACTCAAACTGCTCTACGCAATCTTCTACCGCGCCGGAGCCAGCTTCCGGAACGGGGACGATCTCTGGCGGGCAAATACGCCGGCAATCATGATGCGGAAAGAGGATGGAGACGGCACCTGGCGCCTGCTTGCCGCCGACCCCGAACAGGACGTAAAAAAACAGGAGGCGGTGTTCACCGTCGAGCGGGGAGGAAAACGTTCGACATACACGGTTGCTCTGCCGTCCGTGCCGTACTGCGGCAGAGCCGGGGAACTTTCGTTCAAGAGTGAGTAATACGGCGATTTTGCCGACGTTCCCCGGGAATTTTGAACGCCGGCAGTGCGAAACAGATCACACCGCCGGCGGGAATCAGTCAGACATGGATACCCGGGATCAGCTTTCCGGCATCAAGGCGCGACGCACCACTTTTGACGCCTCCCGGTAGGCCTCGAAGGTCCAGTGAGTCCCGTCCGGCCGGGCGTATTCCGCAGCAAGCTGCCCGGTCGAGTCGCGGAGCACCGAATGCAGATCGATGAATCCGGCAAACTCCCGCTCGAAAATCTCCCGGTTGACCCGGTTGAGCTCCACGATCTTATCCTGGTACTGGAACCGGTTCCAGGCGTCCGGACTGCGCAACGGCGCGATGCTGTTGAGCCACACCTCGATGCCGCGCTCCCGCATCAGCCCGGCAACATACTTGAGCCGGTTCACGGAGTCGTTGAACTCCCGCTCGATCCCGTTGATGCCGATGTTGATCACCACCCGCCGCGGAGCGTTCGGGAAGATGTCCTCATCCAGCCGGAAGTAGAGCCCGTTGATGTTGTCCCCGCCGATGCCGCGGTTGAGGTGCGAAAGCTCCGGAAACGCCTCCGCGGTCGGCCAGATTTCAAAGATCGAGTCCCCGTAAAAGATCGTATCGACCGGACCGTGTTCCAGCGTCCGCCAGCGGACAATGTCGTGCCAGCGCTCGCGCGTTTCAAAAAAGGCGTAGATTGCATCCCGGTCCTGTTCCGAGAAAAGTTCATTTACCGGCATCATTTTGCCACCTCCATAATCTTTGCTTCTCCATATGCGCCGGGATCTTTCCCGTCGGCGATTCCACCGAACCATTCCAGCCAGTGGCGCCCCGCGCGGTCGCGGTCATTGACCAGAACACTCAGCCGCAGTCCAAGGCCGGGACGGTACCGGATGTTCAGCGTCTCCCAGGGAATTGCCACGCGATACAATAGCACACCGTCGTCAACTTTGCAATGGGAAACAATTCCCGGCACCGGAGCGGCCAATGCCATCCGGTTGAGATTCATGCTCGCCCAGACCCACGAACGGTTGTCGGCGGAGACGCCGAACTCGGCGTAGGCGGTCTCCTGAATCCCATCGTTGTTGGCCCGGAACATATCCGCCTGCGGCACACTGATCCCGATCTGCAGAGAATCGCCGTTCCAGAGCGAAGCATCATCCTCGGCGGGCAGAAATTCCCGGTCTTTAACCTCACAGCCGAGATAGAGGTATGTTTCATCGCAGGCCAGACGGAGCTTCCCGGCCGGACGATCCACCTCGCCCTTGAGCGCATGGCGGCTGAAAGTCCCGGTCTCCAGCGCATAGGTTCCGGCGGCCGGCCACTCTTCGACCGGAAGCGACACCGCATCGCGGCAGTAAGGAATCCGGACCGGCAGCGGGTTGCCCGGCAACGCCACCCGGAACGGATTTCCGGCCGCCGGAATGAGCTGCGCTTCATATCGGGTCGGCCGGGCGACAACCGCCGCCTGCGGAAGCGCGAGCACCGTCCGCTCTCCCACCCGGGCGGAACCGGAACCGATCACCTTGCCATCCTCGGCGACAATCTCCACCTTCGCCTGACGTTCCTTCGGATCGTTGGCACGCAACACGAAGGAGAGGGCCGGCATGCCGTCCTTTTCGGCCGGTTTCACCTCGGCCACAGTCAGCTTCGGCAGGATCTCCAGCGTCTTCTGCCAGATGTAACGGGTGGAACCTTTCTGTTTCAGCATGAGAAAGAGATCGCACTCACCCGGCGCAGCTTCTGGAGAAACGGCAAGGCGCACCGTCCAGTCACGCCCGCTGCCGGAAAGCTGCGCTTTTCCCGCCCGGAACGGCTGAAGCTGCAGTTTCGCACCGGCGGCAAGATGCTCCGGCAGCTGAATCTTCACCGTCAACGCTCCGCCGGGCACCGCGGCCAGCTTCTCCGGCGTGAAAACCGCATCGAACCGGCCGGCGGCAAACTGGTCGAGCGTACCGCCGAAAATGTAGGAGGGGCCTTCCCCGAGTTCCAGACGGAGAATGCCGTCCGGACATTTCACGCGGGAACGGCGGCCGCATACTTCCACAATTTCCGCCTCGGGAGCCTGAAGCGCCAGCTGCATCTGCACCGGCTCCGGCACGAGCGAATAGGCCACCAGCATCGGCTTGCCCCCTTTTTCAAAGAGCCAGACCCGCATGGTCTTGCCGACGTTGAGTTCACGCAGCAGCTTCGCGTCATAGAGCATCCGTGACGCGGTCGCCCAGGCGGCGAAGGAGGGTTTCGGCTGGTAGACTTTGCTGCCCGGCGCCTGTTTGCGGATCAGGGCGAAATCCAGCTCGCGCTGTGACGTTGCCTCGTTCCAGAGGCCGATGTGCCAGACGCACGCCTTGAGGTTGGTGATCGTGAAGTTGAGGAGCATCACACGGGCGAGATAGGCGGCCTGCTGATACTCGGTCACCTCCCCGCCCGGCTTGGTGGAGTAACCGATTTCGCTGATGTACATCGGCACCGGATGCCCGGCGATGGCGGAGAGTTCGCGGTTGAGCCGGTTCAGCGTCTCAACGTATCCGGCCAGATCAGGATTCTGCGCGCCGGGAATGTAAGGGTGAAGCATGACTCCGTCGATCAGCCGGTCCACACCGTGGTTCCGGTAGTAACCGAGGTACTGGTTGTACTGATTGGCGTTCATCGGGTTGATACAGATACCGGCAATCGCCGCCTGGGGGTCGATTTTGCGCACGATCCGGCTTTCGAACCGGATGATGTCCATCACGTCCTCCATGGTGCCGTGAAAGTTTTCACCGACCATCGGTTCATTCTGCGTCTCCCAGACCTGCACCAGTCCTTTGCGGGAGAGGATCTCCTTTTCCAGTTTCTTTTCCAGCTCCGGCCACTCCTCCTCTTTGACCGGCACCATCTTTTTGAAGGGATTCAAGATGTTCATGCACCGGATGATGTTGATCGGCTCGCGGGCAGCGATCTTCTCCGGCGTCGGCTCCGCCGCCTGAAAATCCTTCTTCTGGAAGATGGTGAAAAAGAGCTGGCGGTCCCACTTCGCGCCGCCGAGCCGCCGGAGTTCCGGATTCAACCCGCCCCATACGCCGAAGGCCGGCTGGGGAGTCGAATAGTAATCCTCCGGGAGAGGTGTGGTGACCGCAAAGGTGGTAGTGGCCTGCTTGACGCGTTTGCCCTCTTCGATCACCTCGGCAGTGACGGCGTAATAGCCGGGCTCGGAGATCTCGATCGAGAGTTCCGGCCTGCCCGGCTGTGATTCGGCGGAAAAAAGTTCCCGGCCGAGTGCATCGCACCCGCGGACCTTCAACGTTCCCGTTCCGGCTCCGTGTGAAATCTGCAGCGGGAAACCCTTTTCAAAGATCCGGATGTCGCCGGGAAACTGAAAACTTATTCCGTTATTTTTTTTTTGAACCGCAGGTGCGGTTTCAATCTGCAGGTTGTCGAGGGAAATGGAGCCGGGATTCGCCCCCGGTTTCACGTGCCAGTAGAACATCAGGTTTTCCACCTTCGTTCCCCGCCAGTCCTCCGGCAGCGGCCCGATCTCATATTCGAAGGTCTTGTACTCCTTCTCCACCGGAACCGGTTCGGCGAACCGCTTCTGTTCCCCTTTCGGCGAGAAATAGGCCAGCGGCGTTTTTCCCCGCATCAAAATGCCGAGCTTGAGCTGCGGACCGTTCTCCGGCGTGGAACTTTTCGCATCAAAACGGAGCGTGTAAACCTCGCCCGGCTTCATCGGAATCCCCTGCGCGAGATCGACGGTCTTGTCTGTCGGAGTGATTTTCAGGCTTTTGCGCCCGTGGCTGGCGTCACCGGCAACCACTTCCGCACATTTGCGGCGATTGACCCAGTACTGCGCCAGCCCCTGCTCAAACGAACCGTTCTTCAAAATTGAGGTTGCCGAGGTTTTCGCCGCCGCCTTGAGTTCGACGGAAAGGTTGTCGAGATTGACCTTGCCGCCCTCCTTGCCGGTGACGTTGAAATAGACCATCAGTTTTTTGACCGGATTGCTGCCGACCGTTTCAGGGAACGGTCCGAGTTCGATGTGGAAACGCTGGAACTCCTCCGTGAGCGGAAACGGTTTTTTGAGCTCCGGATCGCTGAAAAACTGCAACGGCTTATTTCCCTGCAGCATGATCTGCAACCGCAGTTCGGCATCGTTGCCCCGGGCGTCGAAACTGATCTTGTAATACTGGTTCGCTTCGAAATTGATCCCCTGCACGACGCTGACCGTCTTGCCCGGAACGACCCGGATGCCGAGACTCTGCTTCCCGTCGGACGCTTCCCCGGGCTCCACCCGCGCGGCGGAGGCGTTGTTGATCCAGTATCCGCTGGTTCCCTGTTCGAACGAGGGGTTGCTGAATGCGGGCGCGGCTTGAAGCGCCGCACAGGCGAACATCGCGCCGCCGGTCAGTAAGAGAGAACTCTTCATCTTCTGCTTCCTTTCTTATTTCATCCTTTGGAAATCAACACTTTCAATAATCGGAGCGGACGGGGACGACATCGCTGACATACCATTTGTTCGGTTGAGGGAAGATATCGTGCATCTTTTCCGAACTGATACCGCGGGCACTGCCGTCGAGGAATCCCAGGTTGGCCAGCCGGTTATGATGGCAGGAGATGAACCCCTCCCCCTGTATGTTCCAGCTCATGATGGAAAAACTCTTCCAGGGATTGTTGCCGATTTCGTCATCCCCTTTCCGCGCATCCACTCCGTCGCCGAGCAGCCAGACCCGGGAGGGGGAGTTTTTCCGCACCTTGCTATTGGTGTAAACATTGACATACAACCCGCCGGGATTGCCGATTTTGGAACCGTCACGGGTGATGTCACGGTTGAACCCGTAACTGTAGACGGCGTCACTGTTGTTTTTCCAGGGCCGTTTCTCCGTCTGGTTCGGGCAAATAAAAACATCGCTCACCGGCAGATATTTATCCTCCGCCAGCAGATTGGACCAGAAGAAATTGGGCCGGAGCTGAGCCGCCATCATGAAGCCGCGGTAGTTGTCCGCATAGACCAGACAGGCCATCGTGCACTGCTTGATGTTGTTGAGGCACTGCGTCGCCTTCCCGCGCGCCCGCGCCTTGTTCAGAGCAGGCAGCAGCATGGCGGCCAGTATCGCGATGATCGCGATTACAATCAGAAGTTCGATAAGAGTGAACACACATCGCTTCCCGTCAACCGGGCTGAGCCCGGTAAACGCCATTCCATTCCGACGGTCGCCCTTCTTCACGAGAGTGCATCCTTTCATTTTTGACTCCTCAACGGGTTGAATTTCGAGGTATGACACGGGTTGGAATTATGACATCGCGCCGTTCCATATTTCCAGTACTTGAAATACGCTCCAGCAAAAGCCGGGCGGCGGCGACGCCGGTATCGAACGGAGACTGTTCCACTGTCGTGAGGCGGGGGCGTACCAATTCGCACAACGGCAGGTTGCCGAAACCGGTCACGGCGACCTCTTCCGGCACTCGAAGTTTGAGATCCCACGCGGCATTGAGCGCCTCGCGGGCGAGATAATCGTTGAAGCAGACCAGCACCTCCGGGCGGTCGGAACGTTCCAGCAACGCGCGGGCGGTATCGTAAGCTCCCCGGAAGGAACCGTCGGCAACGGTGAGCAGCGAGGCATCCACCGGGAGGTTGTGCTCGAACATCGCCTCCAGAAATCCCTGACGACGCTCCGCACCGGAACTGGTTTCAGGGAAGGAAATTACTCCGAAACGGCGATATCCTTTCCCGATCAGAAAAGTCACCAGATCATGCATTCCGCGGCGGTTGTCGCAACCGACATAATCGAAGTCATGCCCCGGCCAGTGCTGGTCGATCGCCACAATCGGGCAGTGGATCGTACGAAGTTCCGCAAGCCGGTCGCCGGGCTCCGCCGATTCCGGCGGAAACAACAGGATGCCGTCCACCCGCCGACGGGCAAACCGGCCGAGCAGTTCAACATTGTCCTTGACCAGCTTATCCCACTGGATCACAAAGGAATCATAATTGTTTTCATGAAGGATCTGCTGAATCCCCTCCATCACCTGACCGGCGAACTGGCAGCAGAAGTTGTTGTAGGCGATCCCGATACTGCGGCTCTGCCCGGTCTGCATGCACTGCACAGCGGCATTGGGCTGGTAGCCGTATTTGCGCGCCACCTCCGTCACCCGCTCCACCGTCGCACGCCGGATTGCCGGATTTCCTTTCAACGCCTTGGAAACGGTCGATTCGGAAAGTCCGCAGATTCTTCCTATCTCTTTCAGGGAAATCATCGTGCATCACCTGCCTTTTTTTCTCTCTGTGTTAATTATACTCAAAAAAAATAATATTTCAAGTACTTGACATA
>NZ_DBEXAY010000250.1:0-12394 GCF_048170485.1 Victivallis sp.
AGTAAGGCGGCACCCCCCATGGCTTATGGAGGCGCCGAAGGATGGAGAAATTACAGCTGATTTTCCATCGGATTCTCTCCGCCGGAGGGAGAGGCGAGGTGAAGTTTCCCTTTGATCCACTCGCGAATCCGCTGGAATGCGGCGTAGAGCGCCGGGGTGAAGACGATGCCGATCAGCGTGGCGACCACCATGCCGGAGAAGGTGGTGATGCCGATGGCGCGGCGGCTGCCGGAACCGGCGCCGGTGGCGATCACCAGCGGGAAGACGCCGAAGAGGAAGCTCCAGGCGGTCATCAGCACCGCGCGGTAGCGGAGGTTGGCGCCGTTCATCGCGGCTTCGTAGACGTTCTTGCCGCTCTCGCGTTCCTGTTTGGAGAACTCCACCATCAGAATCGCATTCTTGGCGGCGAGTCCGATCAGCATCACCATGCCGAGCTGCGCGTAGATGCTCATGGTTTCGCCGGTGATGAGCAACCCGAGCAGAGCGCCGACCACTGCGAATGCGACGGTCAGCATCACCGGAACCGGAATCGTCCAGCTCTCGTACTGTGCGACCAGAAAGAGGTAGGCGAAGAGCAGCGCCAGCGCCATCAGCCAGAGGATCTGCCCCTGGTTCTGTTTCTCCTGATAGCTGAGACCGGTCCACTCCACATGGTAGTTGGAGGGCAGTTCCGTCCCCTCTACCAGTTCAAAGAGCCGCTGAGAACTGAAGCCGGGCGCCGTCTGCGCATTGAGCTCGGCACAGCTCATTTTGTTGTGGCGTGTGATCTGGCTGGGGCCGACCATGTAGCGGAGCGTGCCGAGTGAACTCAAGGGAACCATTTCGCCGTCGTCGTTCGGAACCTGGATCTCGCGGACGTTGTCCAGCGTGGCGCGGTTGTCCGCGGTGGACTGAATTTTTACTTCGTAATTGCGGCCAAGGAAGGTGAAGTCGTTGACGTAGAGCGACGCAAGTTTGCTTTGCAGCGTCGAAAAAATCGTTTTGGTGGAGACGCCGAGCGTCTCGGCTTTTTCCCGGTCGATATCGAGGAACAATTGCGGAGTGTCCGCATTGTAGGAGGTCATGGCGTACCGGGTCACGGGATTGCTGGAGAGTGTCATCGCAAACTTTCGCGCAATTTCCGAGAGCTCCCCCGGATCGATGTCACCGATGCCGCAGAGCTTGAATGTGGCGCTGCCGGTTGCGCCGAGCCCCATGATCGCCGGCGGCGTGAACGCAATGACGGTCGCATCGCTGATGGTCCGTGTCTTCTCCTGAATCTGCGTCATGATCGCATCGATCTGAAGTTCCGGCGTTTTTCGCTGATCCCAGGGAGCCAGCCGCAGGATGCACATCGCCACGTTTTCCCCGGAGCCGGACATCATACTGCGCCCGGAGATCACCATGGAGGAGCGGATTCCCGGAATGTCGGCGATCCGCGCGAGGAACTCCTTGAGCACCGCGTCGGTGCGGTCAACCGAGGCCCCCTGCGGCAGTTCGATGTTGCACATGATCTCCCCTTTGTCCTCCGCGGGGAGGAAGGAGCTTTCGATCCTGCCGTTGAGCAGCCAGATGGCGACACAGACTCCGGCGAAGAGAATCAGCGTGAGCAGTGCCCGGCGGACCAGAAAGGCGACGAAAAAGCTGTAGAGTTTCCGGCTGCCGTCCAGCACCCGGTTGAAGGGGCGGAAGATCACCGGCACATGACCATCCGGCTTGCGCAGCAAAACGGCGCAGAGCGCCGGGCTCAAGGTCATCGCCACGACGGTCGAGAGGCAGAGCGCGATGCACATGGAAACCGCGAACTGCATGTAGATGTTTCCGACCATGCCGCCGTAGAAGGCGAGCGGCGCGTAGCAGGCGACGGTCACCAGCGTGGTCGCGATGATCGCGCCGGTGATCTGGCTCATGCATTTAAAGGCGGCCTCCCGGGGAGTAAGTCCCTCGCGTTCCATCAGCGCCTGGCAGTTTTCCACCACCACGATCGCGTCGTCGCAGAGGGAGCCAACCACCAGGATCAACCCGAACATGGTGAGCACGTTGATGCTGTAATCGAGTGCGTACAGAAACGGAAAGGTTCCGAGCAGCGCGACCGGAATCGCGATCGAAGGCACCAGCGTCGCCCGCCAGTCCTGCAGAAAGATCCAGGTGATCAGCACCACCAGCAGCAGCGCCGAAACCAGTGTGGTGACAATCTCCTTCATCGAAACCTGAATGAACTCGGTCGGATCGTAGGCGACGGAACAGGTGACGCCTTCAGGAAGCAGTTTTTCCCATTTTGCAAGCTCTTCCTTGACCAGATTGACCGTGGAGAGGGCGTTGGCGTCGGGGGCGCGGTAGACGCCGAGGCCGACCGATTCCTTTCCGTTGAAAAGGCTGGTTCCCTCATAGGAGCTCGAGCCGATCTCGACCCGGGCGACATCCTTCAGGCGGACGATGCTGCCGTCGGTATCGTGGCGGATAATGATGTTGCCGAACTCTTCGGCCGAGGTCAGACGGCCTTTGACGTTGAGTTTGTAGTTGACGTACCGGTTGGAGTGTTCGGTGCCGATGGAGCCGGCGGCGGCCTGCAGGTTCTGCGACTCCACGGCGGTGGTGATGTCGGAGGTGGAGATGCCGAGGCCGGACATCCGCAACGGATTCAGCCAGATGCGCATTGAGTACTCCTGCGAGGACATCACTTCCGCGGAGGAGACGCCGTCGATCCGGCTGATTGCATCCTTGATGTTGGAGTCGACATAGTTGTTGAGCTCCATCAGATTCATTTTCTTGCCGTCGGTGAGGAAGGCGAACATGGCGAGAATATCGCCGCCGCGTTTCTGCACGCTGATGCCGTTTTTGGTCACATCCGACGGCAGTTTCACTTCGGCGCGTTTGACTGCGTTCTGCAGGTTGACCAGTGCGATATCGGTGTCGGTACCGCTCTGAAAGGTCACCTGACAGGAGTAACTGCCGGAGTTGTCGCTGGTGGAGGAGAAGTAGAGCAGATCGTCGACACCGTTGATCTCGTCTTCGATCGGCATGGCGACGGTCTGGGTGATGACTTCGGCGCTGGCCCCGGGATAACTGGCCGATACGTGCAGCGTCGGCGGAGTGATCTCCGGATACTCCGCGACCGGGAGTTTGCCGAGGGAGATGACGCCGGTCAGCACCATGACCAGACTGACGACGAGCGCCAGCCGGGGGCGTTCAATGAAGATAGCGGAAAACATGATCTTATTTCTCCTTGTCGAATTCCGGTTCCACGGTCATTCCCGGCAGAACTTTGTGGGTGCCCTTGGTGACGACGATCTCATCTTTTTTCAACCCGGAGAGGATCATCTGCTGTTCAGCGGTGGCGTTGCCGGGAGTGACGTAACGCTTTTCCACCTTGTTCGCCGCGTCCAGAACATAGACGTAGGAGCCGTTCGAATCGTGCATCAGCGCCGACGGAGTGACGGCGGGGAGCATTTTTCCGTTGGCGCGGAAGAGAGTTACCGTCAAGGTGTTTCCCATGACAAGTTTGCGTTCTTCATTCGGGAAGCTCGCGTAGATCTGGATGGTGTCGGTTCTGGCATTGGCTTCGTTGTTGAGCAGTTCGATGGTGCCGCGTTCGGGAAATTGGGACCCGTCGGCCAGCTTGACCTCGACGCTGCCGTTCTGCATCAATTCCCGGTGGGAGCCGAACATGCTGAAAAGGTCGGCGACGCTGATGGAGAAGCGGACCCGCATCGGTTGGGTCTGGATGATGGTGAGCAGTGTGCCGGAATTGGGCGTGATGTAGTTGCCCGGCGTATAGGCGGTGACGCCGACGATCCCCTCCTGGGGGGCGGTGATGACGGTGTTTTTGAGGTTGTCCTTTGCGGTGATAAGTTCCGCTTCGGCGGAGAGCAGGGCGGCCTTGGCGGCGCCGAGGGTCGCTTTGGCACTTTCGAGCGTGTCGAGGCTGGTTGCCTGCTTCTCATACAACAGGTTGAGCCGGTTGTAATTGCTCTGGGCGTAGGTGAGTTCCGCCTTGCGCTTTTCGATGCTGGCCTCGGCTCCCTTGACGGCGGCTTCGTATTGGACCGGATCGAGTTTGTAGAGCATCTGCCCTTTGCGGACGACTCCGCCGTCTTTGAAACCGACTTCGAGGATTTCGCCGGAGACCCGCGGAACGATGCTGACGACGGAACGGGAGACCACCTGTCCAGTATAGTGCCGGATGTCATGGTCCTCCGCTTCGACAACCTTTTCCGCGCCGACGACCGACAGCGCGGCTGCTTGACCGGGGCCGGCGGCGAAGAGGGGAATTGATAGGCTGCAGACTGCGGCGCACAGCATTTCTCTGAACAGATATTTCATTTTGCTCCTCCTGGCGTTGCAACAGAGTGAATACCCACGGCCCAACGGCGGGCACGGGATTGACCGCCCGGTGGAACTTCGACAAAACTCCAACCGGCTTACATTTCATGTAACGTTCCGGGAGGAAGAATATTGTATCGTCGCACCTCCTTTTCGAAAAAATACGGAGATGGAACATCTGCAGAATTTGAATTTTTCAATAGTGGATATATATTGATATGTCACGTGACATATCAAGGAGGAGTGCATGTCGATTCGCAAGGTTACCGCACAGGATGTGGCGGAACGGGCGGGGGTTTCCCGTTCGCTGGTTTCGATGTATCTCAACCGGAATCCGAAGGTGTGGATCTCGGAGGAGACGAAACGGCGGATCGACGAGGCAATCCGGGCGCTCGGGTACCGTCCAAACCGGGCGGCACAGTTGCTGCGGGGCGGCAGAAGCCATGTCGTCGGCGTGATTCTGGGGCGGATTTCCGGACCGGTCGCCTCCTGTTTTGCGGAATCCCTGATGACGCGGCTCGAGGATGCCGGCTATCGCGTCATTCTCGGCATCACCCGGTATGAACCGGCGCGGGAACGGGAACTTCTCGAATCCATGATGCAACTCGACGTCGATGCGCTGGTCTACACGCTTCACCCGGAATATGTCGAAGAACCGTTGCGGCGCTGTGCCGCCGCCTGTCCGGTTTTTCTCACCGAATACCATCCGGGGCATCCGTTCCACTGTGTCCGATATGATTTCGGGGGGGCGTTGATGGAGGCGATACGATTCCTCGCCGGGCGCGGCGTGAAACGGGTCGCGCTGCTCACCGACTCCGGCGGTTACGGCGAACGGGAGTTCCTGTCGGTGCCGGAGGGGAGGGGCGCGGGCATGCGGTTCCGTTCGTTCCGCTGCGGTACGGCGTTGCGGCCGGAGACGGGGATCGTCGCCGAAGTGCAACGGTTTCAGCCGGAGGCATTGATCTCTTTTGCCGGAATCGACGGCGGAACTCTCCGGGAACAGCTGGGCGGTTCCCCGCTCTGGATCGACTCCTGGAGTCTGCCGTTTATGCCTCTTGCCCGATCGGATGGATCGATCGTGCCGGGGTTTCAGGAGTATGTCGGGCTTCTGGCGGAAGCTCTTCTTGAGGCGATGGGCGATCCCGGCGGAGCAACGCGCGATTTGCTTGCTCCGGTTCGTTTTCTCGTGCCGGAGGAGCGAACGGCGGTCCGGGAAGCGATGAACAACGATCCTTTTTTTCAAACACTGGGACAGGGGGCAGTCACATGGCAATGTCGATGAATTCCGTTCAACCGATCTGGGGTGCTTCTGCGAAGGAGGCGTTTTTGCGGCGCCGTTTTCAGCTGGTGGCGAGGCCGCGCCGCGCTGTGCTGCGGATTTTTTCCGACACCGGATACGAGCTCTTTCTCAATGGACGGCTGGTCGCGGTGGTCGATGAGTGGAACAACACCCGCGATTACGAGGTCACGCCGTTTCTGCACGCGGGGGAGAATCTGGCGGCGGTCCACGTTCTCAACCACTCCGGGCACCGGGGATGCTCTCTGGAGCTCTGTTGCGACGGCGCGGTTGAGCTGATTTCCGACGGGAGCTGGCGCGCGTCGGATTGTGAGAAGTGGGGGTGGATTCTGCCGGAGTTTGACGATCGCGGCTGGGCCGGGGCGCGGATTGTGCCGCTCCAGTATGCGGGATTGCCGCAGTGGCGGGGACATGCCGGGGATCATCCGGAGCGGGTGATCCCCTGTCTGCAAGGTTCCCCGTTTTTCGTCGGGGAGATTCCGAAAGCGGTCGATTCGCCGTTTTTCCGGATGCGGGAAACGGCGGAGGATGTTCCGCCGGAGTTGGCAGACATCGTCGGCGACGGTTATCGCAACAGCTGGAATGCCCGCCCCGCGCCGTTTGCGGAAGTGGCTGCCTATCCTCTGGTGGCAGGGGCTGTCGCCGGTGTGGAAGGCGTGTTTCAGCTGGAGAGCTCCGGCCGGTATGAGGGGCCGTTTTTTCTGCTCGACTTCGGGGCGGAGACGGTCGGATTTCTGCGGTTCCGCTGTGCGTCGCCGAAGGGGGCCCGGCTCCGAATCCGCTACGGGGAGAGCCTTGCGGAGTGTCTCGCCGAACCGGCCCGGGATCAGCTGCTTTACCGGATGCTGAACGAGGAGGTTATGCTCGGCGCGGGCGTGCAGGAGTATGAGAGCCGGCAGCGGGTGGGATTTCGTTTCGTTCGAATCGAACTCTTCGACACGCCGCAGGGGGCGGAGCTCTCCGGATTCACGGTGCGCGCCACTCTCTATCCGGTGTCGTACCGCGGTTACTTTCACTGCTCCGACCCGTTGCTCAACCGGATCTGGGAGGCGGGGCGGAAGACTCTTCACCTCTGCATGCAGGAGTACTATCTCGACGGCGTCAAACGCGACCGTTTCCTCTGGGTCGGGGACACCCGGGCGGAGGCACTTTACAACTACTACCTCTTCGGCGATCAGGAGTTGTTCCGCTTCTCCTGGGAGGAGATCGCCTCGGTGCAATATGCCGACGGGGCGATTCCGTCGGCGATGGGGGAGGGTTCTTCGATCCTGTGGGACTATGTCGCCTGGTGGGTGATCGCGTTTCACGACTACCGGCTGTTCACCGGGGACGATGCGTTTCCTCTGCGGCTGCGGGAGAATCTCTTCGCCGCAGTCGACTGGCTCTCCGCCCGTGCCGGGGAGGATGGATTGATCGACATTCCGGAAAACCCCATGCCGAGCTGGATGATCGTGCTGAACAAGGTGTCTGGCCACTCTCCCTATTTGAACTGGCTCTATCTGCGGGCGCTCCGGACCGCGCTTGAAGTGGCGATCCTTGCGGATGAACCGGAACGGATTTGCCATTACCAGACCCTCGTCGAACGGACGGAGGTTGCAGTGGAGAAGCTGATGCGCGAAACATCGATCTTCGAGGAGCCGGGCATGCGGCGCTCCTCCACCAGTCTGTATGAACTTCTGGAACTTCTTTTCGCCCGGGGGGATAGCCGGGAGGCGCTCGAGGTGATCCGCCGTGAATGGGGAGCGCATCTCGATGCCGGTGCGGATACGCTCTATGAGGGATTCTACGCTTCGCCGGGGAGGTATCCGGTCGTAACGGATCCGCAGGCCCGGGCGCTGTATGTCAGCTTCTGCCACGGCTGGACCGCCGGGCCGTGTGCGCTGCTGCCGGCGGAGATCGCCGGAATCAAGCCGCTGGAACCGGGATTCCGCCGCATCCGGGTGGCGCCGAATCCGGTGGATCTCGCGGAGGTGGAAGCGGTGGTGCCGACGCCCCATGGCGAGATCGCGTTTGCGCTCAACGGTTCGGAACTGCGTTTGCTGGTGCCGGAGGGGACGACCGCGGAGCTGGTTCTGCCGGGAGGGCCGACCCGCACGCTCTCTGCCGGCGTGCACCGTGTCGCGCGCTGACGATCGGGGCACATCGGGCAGAAATTCCAGTGGAATCTTTTATCGGGCAGCAGGTTCCATGCTGTCGCGGTTCTGCTCCAGATAGAGCCCGGCGTATCCGGCCGGAATCACCATTCGATGCCGGAAAAAGCTCACCGTGCCGGGGTGCCCCGGAACTCTCAGCGACCGCTCTTTGTCCAGCCGCGGCCGGAGCGGGTCGCGAATGTCCAGCACCGTGATTTCGCCCGTCCGGCGATTGGAGAGAACCAGCGTATCTTCCTCCACCGAGGGGATGCCGCCGAGTTTCACACCCGGCACCCTGACCCGCTGCCAATCGGCGGGGAGGCCGCCCTGATTGGCTTCCAGCAGATAATAGCCGCCGTTCGCAACCGCCAGACAGCGTGTTCCCAGACTTGCCGCGCCGTCCAGATGCGAGGCGAAGCGGAAGCGTTTCCCGTTTGCCGGAACCGGTTTCTGCCCCGAAAGGTCGTACCAGGCGTAGCCGCTGTGATGCCAGTTGAAGAACAGATAGCGGCCGCCCACCAGCTGATGGGTCATGAGATCGGAATAGACGATTCCGACCTGATTGTGGCGAAACACCTCCTTGGCCTTTTTCGGGTCGGAGAGGTCGAGGAAGAAAATCGTTGCTCCGTGGTCGGAGACGATGACCAGATCGCTTCCTTCCGGCGCCCAGACCTGCTGGCAGCTTCGCCCCCACGGCATGGGAACGGCTGCCTTCTGTTGGAGAACGCCGTTCGGAAGAATTTCATAGACCCCAAGTCCATCAAGATCTTCCGCCACATACAAGGTGTTGCCGCGGACCTTTGCGTCGAAGGCGAAATGTTGCGGATAGTGTTGCAGTGGAGTGATTTCCCCCTCTCCGAGCCGGACGCTGTGAATGCCGTCATCCGAGGTGGCCAGAAAGGCGACATCGCCGGAAATGGCCGCCGCCCGGACCATTCCCGCCGGGCGATAACCGGCAAATCCTTTCGGCGTCGGAAATTTCTCCGAAACCGCCTTCGCCGCCGGGATCGACTCCTCTTTGCGCGATGCGGCAACACCCGGCAGCTCCGCAAGATAGAGGCCGGTCTTGATTCCGGTCAGATAGACGACGCCGTCTCCGACGGCCAGACTGCTTACGGCGTCTGCCAGACGGGAGTTGAGCAGCAGTTTGCCGTGGGCATCATACCGCTTCGGCTCGATGACCTCTTCCAGCCGGGCATGTCCGACGCAGAACGGTTTTGCCGGATCGGCGATGTTCAGAACGAAAAATCCGTTATGGGTGTCGGCGCAGAACGCGTAGTCCCCGGAAACCCGCACACTCCAGTAGTCGTTGCCGAGATTGTAGAAACGGGGAAAGGAAAAACGGGAAAGTCGTTTGGGGTGAAACGGATCTTTGACATCCCACACTTCGAGACCGTGCCCGTTGCCCGGTCGATCCTCCGCCGGACCGGATTTGCGATGATGCCCGGTCGAGGCGAAAACGAGAGTGTCGCAAACATCCAGTCCATCGCCGTAGCCATCCAGCTGCAACGTCCCCTGTGGAATCAGTTGTGCCGGGTTCGAGGCGTCCGCGATCAGGATTTGGCCCGCCGCCCAGTCGCCGATGAACACCCGATTGCCGTAAACTTTGATCGACTGCGCCTCGCGGGTCAGCAGATTGCCGAGATGACGCGGGCGGCGTGGATCGGAGAGATCGACCGTCTCCACACCGTAAACGCGATTGCTGACATAGGCGTATTTCGGCGTCAGGTCGATGCCGGTTGCCAGTTCGACGGAGTGATAGCGGCTCAGAAGCTCCGGACGGGCGGGATTGCGGAGATCCACGAACGCGATTCCGTTCTGGCGGCCGGTTACCGCGGCGATGCCGTTCCGGATCGCCAGCTGGCGGGAACTTTTCAGAACCCGGAGCTTCGAGAGCAGTTTCGGCGCATCCGGGGTTGTGACGTCAAACGCGAACAGGGTGCCCCGCGAACCTGCCACATAAAGGGTGTTCCGGTACAGTTCCGCCGCCATTGCCCCTTCCGTCACGCCGGGAATCCGTTTCAATGGAATCGGTTTCCCGTATTCGGCCCCGGCGACGGATACGAGCCCGCAGAGGGAGAAACAGAGTATCGCGAGTTTCATTTTGCTTTTGCGTGCTTGTCTCTGGTTCATCTTCAATACTCCAGTCGAAGGTTGCGGAAATGTTTGACCACTTCGGTCTGGCGACCGGGGAAGAGGACGAATCCGGTGAGTGCGGAGACATTTTCCCCGCGCAGCTCCTTGAGCGGAACTTCGAACTCCATCCAGTGGTCGCCGTCGCGGTTGGCGGTGCAGTTGCTGATGATTCCCAGCGAGTGCATATAGAGTCTCGCATGAGAGCCGGGAAAGACCATGGAGAGCCAGCTTAACTGGTGTTTTTTACCGGTGGAATCCCGATCCAGCCGGACAGAGCCGCGCAACATCGCCCGGTCGATCTTTTCCGGCGTGTCGAACAAGGGATGCGGTTTCCCGTCGCGTGTCGCGAACTCCACGTAGCCCTGGTCAGAGCGGAATTCATCCCCGAACCAGCCGTTGCGCGCGTCCGGCTTCGGCTTTTTCAACACCGGGAAAAGCTCCTTGAACGAAACCGAATGTGCATACTCCCGGGTGAAGATCGTCTCCAGCGCGGAGATGGCGCAGATCACTGCGGTTCCATCCCCTCCACAGGAGAGAAGTTCCAGATTGGCAACGTTTTTTGACGGGAATGGATTCGGCAGTTCGTAGAGGAAGAATCCATAACGTTCCTCATCGCTCCATACAGCGGTTTTCCGCAGCGCGGCGGGATTGGCGTCGATCTTCCAGTCGCCGATCTCCACCCCTTTTACGGCGGTCTTCTCCTGAATCGAGCCGTCGGCATAGCGGATGCGGTACTTGAGAACCGCATCGCCCGTTTTGCCGCCGACGCAGGTCTGCAGGATGGCGAAGTCGCCGCATTTCCGGCCGACCGGAACGGTCACCTGGGCCGGATATTCCGGATTGCGCTTCGAACGCAGGGCGATGCAGCTGCGGTTGTCGTTGAAATCGAACCGGATGATGTCGAAGAAGAGGTCGCCGAACCGCTGCGTGTGGAACGGCACGTTGCTCAGATAACGATGGTTCGAGTCGACGAGCGCGGAGTCGGTCGCCCACTTCTGGGCGTTGTCGAAGCCGGAGTTCGCCACCGCCTTGAGGTCGAGCGGAAACGATTTGCGGAACGGCGCCCGCAGACGCTCTTTCCGGACGAGTTGTTCCGTCTCTTTGCGGAGCTGTTCCGGGGACTTCTCCGTCGGCGCGGGGAAGCGTTTCATCCACTTCGCCTTGTCGCCGGCGACCAGCACACGGCACTCGCGATTGCTCAGCCGGACGGTCACAAAACCGTTTTCAACAGGGTAAAGTTCTCCGGAAACCGGTTCGAACACCGTGTCGTGAATTCCCGGCGCCGCGATGCGGAAACAGCAGCTTTCCCGGTTCTGATTGAAGAGCAGATAGCCGTTCAACTCCCCGTGCGCGGTCCGCTTGCGGAAGGGGAACACTTCGATGTTGGGCATCGGTTCCTCCTGATCCGGTTTGAGCACCGTGGCGTAAGGCCGGATGTCGCACTGTTTCAGCAGCGGGTCGAGAACCGCGGTGAGCGCATAGTCGCCGATGTCGGCGTTGAGGAACCACAGTTCCCCCTTGCCGAACCGCTTTCGCAGAACGGCCGGCGCACCGTTCAATGTGCCGCGCACCTCCCAGCCGGGAGCGGTGGAAATCTTCCATTTGAGCGAGGCGGGGATGTCGAACTCCGGAATCCTGCCGTACATCTCCCGCTGCGGAGTGCGCCGGAAATCGATCAGGGGATCGGCAAAGGGGACTCCGTATTCGCTTAGCCGGAACTCTCCGCCCATGGCGACGAGGATGCCGCCCTTGTCAAGATACTGTTTCAGTTGCTTGTTCGTCTCCTCGCTGATGTGAGTGACGTCGCCGAGAATCAGAATTTTGTAGCGATCCAGCTCCGCCGCCAGATTCTCCTCGAAGACGCCGGCAAAGTCGACGTGACGGAAGTGGAGCGCGGCGAGGAACGGCAGTGTGGCGAAGAGACAGGGGGCCTGATTTCCGGTGATTCCGGTGACCCGCAGCGTCGGATAGGAGTAGAGAAAAGCGACCTGCGGCGCGAAGAGTTTGTTTTTCCGGTCGAGAAAGAGGTCTGAGATCGGCTCGAGTGCTTTGCGGAAGCGCGGAATCGCCTCCAGCTCCTGTGGCTGCTGCACCCCGGGGTTGAGCAGGGCGAATTTCGGCATCCGTTTCCCCGGCGGCTCCATGCCGAACCAGCTCCAGAAGAGCACTTGCTGTCGGCCGAGGGCGAGTTCCCGCCAGAGAACCGCCTGAAAGTTATCCGCCTTGTTTTCCGCGATGTACGCTTCGGTGTTGAGGTAGACCTTGTCCTTCGCCAGCGGGTAGTAGAGGGCGTGGCGGAGCAGGGCGATTTTGAGATTGCGGGAAACGGCGAGCGTCTCCCGGAACGGGGTGGCCGCATTGTAATCTTCGGCGGCATCGAAGCAGAAATTCCCGGTGCCGGGGGTGATGGCATCCATGCGCGACTGCAGTTCAAAGATGTTGCAGCCGTGCGCGATGCTCATGGCGTGTTCCCCGCCGAGCAGCTGGAGAATGACCGGTTTCCGGTCGATCGACCGGACGAGTTCCC
>NZ_DBEXAY010000251.1:0-17123 GCF_048170485.1 Victivallis sp.
AGGAGTTCAGCTTCACCTTCGTGCCCAAGGCGGACGGCAAAGTGAGCATCAACCTCATGAGCGACAATCCGAAATTTCAGGTTTCCTACGACAACATCCGCGTCACCGGCGCGACAATCGCCAACGGCGACTTTGAGACGGCGGCGAAACAGGCCGACCGCCCCGACCGCTGGTGGCCGATGGGCAAACCGGGTTTCGTCAAGGAGGCGCAGGGAGCTTCCGGCAAAAATTTTGTGACCTGCGCCCACAATGACCGCTGGAACCAGCCCATCTCCTGCAAGGCGGGAGAAGCGGTCACCGTCACCTTCCAGGCAAAACTGGCGGAGGCGCCGAAAGCGGCAAAATAATGCAATTCAAGTTTCCTTCCGGCCGCCGGCCGGAAGGAGAGAACTCCTCCTCCCCTCACCCGGCAAATGAACGACCATCAGAAACAGATCTACCGGTATCTGCTCGACCGGATTGCGGCGAACGAGATTTCCATCGGGGACAAACTCCCGACGGAAAATCAGCTGGCGGCGCAGTTTTCCACCGGGCGGCTCAACGCACACTACGCGGTCAAGGCACTCGAACGTGCGGGCATCCTCCGTTGCGACCGCCGCCGCGGCACCACTCTGCTGCGCTGTCCGCAGGAGTATGAGCTCGGTCAGCTTCTGCTGCCGGTCAGCCGCAAGGTGTGCGTGCTCAATCACAGTCAGCTCAACTACCGGAACATCCACTGGAACGACCGGATTCTCATCCCGCTGCGCACCATGCTGGCACGGCACCGGATCGACTTCGAAGAGCGGCTGATCGACGACTCGATGACGCCGGAACACTACCAGCAGGTGCTGTTCGAACTCATCCGGCAGGGGTGCGGCGGCCTGGTGGTCGTGCCGGGCGGCAACTGGGACCGGATTCTGGCGGACCGCCCGGAACTGCTGTTCCGTTTCCGCAACCACATCCACCTCTTCGACCGCGGGGGGATCATGCCGGACTGCTCCTGGTGCAATATCGTAGGCATCAACAACATAAGAGATGGAGCCCTCGCGCTGGAAACCGCGATGGGGACCCATCCGGCACGGGTGGTCTTCTGCCTGCTTTCGGTACGGCACTCCCGCTTCCAGCTGGAGCGCTACCGCGGCATCGAAGAGAGCATGCCGCGCTATGGAAAAGAGGCGGTCGAACTCTCCACCTACCAGCCGGACGAAACGGGGCACTATCCGCAGTTCGCCCGGGATTTCGTACCGAACACCGCCTTCATCGCCTGCAACGACCGCGCCGCCGCCCGGCTGATCGACACCGCCCGCGCCGCCGGCTACGAACCGGGGCGCGACTACAAGCTCATCTCCTTCGACGACGACCGGCGTTTCGCCAACTACCATTTAACCACCCTTTCCCCCAATCTGGAGCTGATCGCGCAACTGCTCGCGGAGGAACTGATCGCCGCCATCGACGGGCGGCACCCCGATTTCACCAGCACGCACCGGATCATCTCGAAAGTGATCCGTCGAGATACCATGTAACCCTGAACGGAGTAATATGAGGACCCGTTATCATGACTCATGACACCTTTACGCTCGATTTTCCCCTCTCCCGGCAACATACCGGCCTGCCGATCGCAAACGGCAGTCTCGGCGTTCTCCTCTGGGGAGGCGGCAGAGAACTTCAGCTGACCGCCGCCCTGGAAGCGTGCTGGGATCACCGCTTTTCGGAAAAACTCCGGAAACCGATCCCCTATGACGACCTCGTCGCCGCCTGGACTCCGGAGTCCGTCGACGAGGTCAACCGCCTGTTGCGGGAAAACAGCGGCCCGGAACAGCCCCGTTTGACCGGCACCCGCTACTGGTGCAGCACCCGGGTCGGCGGCGGCACATTCACACTCCAGCTCGCCGCCGAACTCGAACAAATTGAGCTGGAGTACGCCACCGGAACCGTCACCATCCGGACGGCCGCCGGCAATCTCACGCTGGAACTCGATCTCGCCACCGACCAGCTCACCATCGCCGATCCGGCCGGAATCATCCGCTCCGTCGAACCGCATCCGATGTGGGAAAAACTTCACGACTTCTTTGAAGAGGGCAGATTCCAGGCGCCGGAACGGTTTGAAGGCGGCTGGTTCCAACCCTGTCCGGCCGATCCCGGATGCTGGATGCAACTCAGGAAAGTTCCGGGCGGCTGGCGCCTCTCCGCCGCCCTGCAGCGGGACAGCCGCGCACCGGAGCTGCCGGAACCCGACCCGGAGGCGGCGCATGCCTGGTGGAGCCGCTACTGGCAGGAGGTCCCCGGTCTGAACCTGCCGGATGAGACGCTCAACCGTTTCTACCGGCTCGCTCTCTACAAATTCGCCGCCTCGACCATGCCCGGCAAAGTGCCCTGCACCCTGCAGGGAGCCTGGCAGGAGGACTATCAGGCACCCCGCTGGAGCAACGACTATCACTTCAACGTCAACGTCCAGCAGGTCTATTCGCTGGCACTGCCGACCGGGCGCTTCGAACATATGCTGCCGCTCTTCGACATGCTCGAATCCGAAGCGTCGCAGCGGACCATGCGGGAAAACGCCCGCTTTCTATTCGGCATCGACGACGGCCTTCTGCTCACCCACGCGGTCGATGACCGCTGCATGCAGGTCGGCGGCTGTGCCGCAGGTTCGATGCTCGACTTCGTCTGCGGCGGCTGGATGGCGATGCTCTACTGGCTTTACTACCGCTACACCGGCGACCGGGAGTTTCTCCGCCACCGCGCCATGCCCTTCATGCGGGGGGTGATGAACGTCTTCCGCGCGGCGATGCGCGAGGATTCCGACGGGAAGCTGATGATTCCGCTGGCCATCTCCGCCGAATATGGCTGCACCTTCCCGGTCATCCGCAACGGAAAACCGTGTCACCAGAATGCCGGGAAGAATCCGTCGAACCAGCTCACCTGCTGCCACGCGCTGGCCAACGCCCTGATCGCCGGCGCCGCCGCACTCGGCGAAGAAGCGGATCCTGCCTGGCGGGAGATCCAGCAGCGTCTGCCCCGCTTCTCCACCATCAACGGGCGCGTCGCCATCTGGGAGGGGCAGGATCTCGACGTCTGCCACCGCCACCATTCGCATCTCTCGATGATCTATCCCTTCGACCTCACCGCGGAACTGACGCCCGAAGAGACGGAGGAGGTGGATCAGGCGATCGAACACTGGATCTGGCGCGGCGCGGGGCAGTGGAGCGAATGGTGCTACCCGTGGGCGATGATCCTGCAGAGCCGCTGGGGAATGCAGGAGGCGCCCTCGGTCCTCCTCGAAGTGTGGAAGCGGCTCTTTCTCAACGAGAGTCTGGCGACGGTCTACCTGCCGAAGTTCCGCGGTCTCTCCTCGCACCGCCGGGCGGACGCCCTCAAGCCGAAGGAGACCAACGAGGTGATGCAGCTCGACGGCACGATGGCCGGAGCGACCGCTCTGCTGGAACTGACCATCCACGAACGCGGCGGCGTGATCGAACTCTTTCCGGGAATTCCGGAGATCTGGCCGGATGTGGAGTTCACCAACGTGCACCTGCCCGGCGGCCTGGTTGCGAGCGGCGTGCGCCGGAATGGAACACTGCGCAGTTTCCGGTTGAGCTCGACCGCGGCCCAGCGGGTCCGTCTCCGCTTCCACCCCGACGGCGAGATCGAAGAGTTCCACTTGTCGCCGGAAAATCCGCTGGCCCTGGAATTCCGGGATTGAAAAGCGGAAAATCCGCATTACATTATTCCCGGAGTTCAAAAACAACCGGCCGGCCTCCCGCCGCCAGAAAGAGGGTTTTGATGATGAGTTACGCAATCAACCGGCAAATCCGCCCGGAAGTGGGGAAAGAGACACTCTCCCTCGCCATCGCGGGCGACACCTGCCCGCGCGGCACCGCCGCGACAGAGGTTTCCGCGGGCCGCTCCGGCGAAATCCTTGAACAGGTCAGAACGTTTCTCGACAACGCGGACCTTCGCCTGGTGCAGTGGGAGACGCCGCTCACCGATGCCGATACGCCGATCTGCAAATCCGGCCCGAACATCCGCTGCGCGCCGGATGCGGTAAAACTGCTGCAGGCGGGCCGCTTCGACGTCGCCTTGCTCGCCAACAACCACATCGGCGACTACGGGCCGGAGGCGGTCAACGAGACGATCGCCCGGCTTCACGCCGCCGGCATTCAGACCGTCGGTGCCGGCAGTGATCTGGCGGAGGCCCGCCGTCCGCTCCGCATCCGCCGGAACGGCCTGTCCCTGAGCATCCTCAACGTGGCGGAGCACGAATTCGGCACCGCGACGCCGGCGACGCCCGGCTCCAATCCGCTCGACATCGCGCCGCTGCTGCTGCAGATTGCCCGGGAACGCCGGGCGGGCAACCTCGTGCTGGTTGTGAGCCACGGCGGCAACGAGTTCAATCCGGTTCCCTCGCCCCGCATGGTCGGCAACTGCCGCGCCTTCGTCGAAGCGGGCGCGTCGGCGGTGGTCAACATCCACACCCATTGTCCGCAGGGGATGGAGGTCTATCAGGGGGCGCCGATCGTCTACAGCACCGGGAACTTCTTCTTCCCGATGCAGGAACAGCAGCCGTTCGACCCGGACAACCTCTGGTACACCGGTTACGTGCCGCAGTTCACCTTCGACCGCAACGGAGCGGTGGCGGTGGCGATTCTCCCCTGCCGTTTCCTCGAATCGCCGTGGCGGGTTGAGCCGCTCGACGAAAAAGCGGTCCGCCGCTTCAGCGAATACTTCGACACGCTGAGCAATCTCATCGCGGAAACTACCCCCTGTTTCGAAGCGTGGTGCACCATCGTCGGCGGCTGGAACCTCGAAAGCATCCGCCGGGCGACGGAAGGGGTTCCGTTCGCCGATTCCGCCGCACAGGAGGTGCGCCGGCAGATTCTGCCGTTGCGCAACCTCTTCACCTGCGAGGCGCACAAGGAGATGATGGACACCTACCTGCGTCTGATCGAAACCGGCCGCCTCGCCGCCGCCGCGGAAAAGGCGGCGCTGCTCAAACAGCTTCAGCGCCCCGGTCTCTACACGGAATAAACGCAGAAGAGCGGAACGGAACGGCACCCCGGTTCCGTTCCGCTCCGCAAAATCCACGCATCCGGCAAGGGAGGAGGTTTCATGGACTGGCTCAAAATACTGGAAAACGCCGTCTATCTGCTCGCGCTGCTCAATCCGCCGAGCAAGATCCTCTTTCTCTCAACCTACGAGCCGGAACTCGAAATGCGCCAGATCTGGGAGCTTTCGTGGAAGTCCTCGCTCGCGGCGCTGCTGATGCTGATCGCCTTCGCCATCGTCGGGCAGTTCGTGCTGGAGCAGATTTTCCGGATCAGCCTCTACTCGCTCAAGATCACCGGCGGGCTGGTGATCTTCTTCATCGGCTGGCTGGCGGTCCGGGAGGGGAAGTTCTTCCAGAAGCGGGAGAATGAACTGCGCAACGACTTCACCGAGCTTTCGATCGTGCCGCTGGCCGCGCCGCTGATCGCCGGACCCGGCACGATCACCATCGCGATCTCCTTCTCGGCGCAGTACGGCCACCTCTCGTGCATCACCTCGCTGGTGCTGGCGATCTTCGCCAACTTCGTGCTGATGCTCTTCTCCCGCCCGTTCAGCAAACTCTTCCAGAAGCTCCACCTGGTCGGGCCGCTGATCCGGATCACCGGGCTGATCGTCTCGGCGGTGGCGGTTCAGATGATCCTCGACGGCGCCGGAGAGTGGCTCTCTAACACGCTCCGCTGACGCGGTTCGTCGCGCCCCCCGCCTGATTTATCGGACAATCCGGCCGGAATTTCTGGCAAAATCCCGGAACAATGCTATATTCTTCAAAAAGGCGGGATTCTACTTTCCGCCGACCGGAGACAACGTCGAACCATGATTCTGAAAGGCCCCCTCTCCGCAGCGCGCCAGGCAAGTTCGCAGCGGAATTACTGTATCTTCAACGCGATCAACGGTCTCTCCTATATGTGCCTCGGAGAGACCGTGCTGATCCTGCTCGCCGTCCGGCTGGAGTGCCCCGACTACTTCATCTCCGCCCTCGGCGCCATGATCTACTTCGGGTACCTCCTCCTGCCGCTCGGCAAGGTCGTCGCCGCCCGGGTCGGCGCCGCCAGAAGTCAGTCGATCTTCTGGATGGCCCGCAACGCCGCGGCGCTGACGGTCGCCTCGGCGCCGCTGTTCTGCTTCTTCGATATGCGTCCGGCGGCGATGGTGCTGCTGTTGACCGGCGCCTTTCTCTTTTACGGCTTCCGGGCGGCGGGTCTGGTGATGTCGCAGCCGCTCATCGGCGAAATCACCGACGACCTATCCCGCCCCCGGGTCATCGCCGTCAGCATCGGCCTCTTCTACCTCTCCTGTCTCATCGCGCTGCTCGCCATCAGTTTTATCCTGCGGCTGAATTCCAGTCTGTGGGTGCTCACCGCGATCATCGTGGTCGGCGCCTGCTGCGGCTTCACCGCGTCCCGCTACGTCAGCCGCATCGACGAGACCGAAAGCCTGCGCAATTCCGCCTGCAAGCCGATTTTTCAAGATTGTCTTGCCGTGTTCCGCGACACCACGCTCCGGCGGCTGATCTTCTCCGGATTTCTCGTCAACCTTGCGATCATCATGACCATACCGGTTTCGATGCTGGCGCTCAAACGCGGCTACCATGTCAGCGACACCGATGCGCTGCTCTTTGCGCTGGTCCAGTTCGGCGCCTGTGCCGGCATGTCCTTTCTCTCCGGAAAGATCGCCGTCTCCATCGGTCCGCGCAAGATGATTCTGCTCGCCTATGCGGGAATGATGCTGATCGGCATTCTCTGGCTCTGCGCTCCCGCCGGCCGGAACAACGCCTTTCTCTGCCTGCCGTTTCTCGTCGCCGGAACCGTTTTCGTCGGCTCGAGCAACGCGATCACCCACTACTTTCTGCAAACCACTCCGCCGGAGAAGCGGGTGGCCGGCTCGATTTTCATCTCGCTGGTGACCGGCGTCGGCGCCGGAATCTCCGGCATGGCGCTGGCCGGACTCCTGCTCGGCTGGTGTACCGGCGGGCAGTCGGATTCCCCCGGCGGCTATCAGGCCTACTTTGCGATCGTCACGCTGCTGCTCGCCCCCGGATTCTGGCTCATCCGGCGCCTGCCGCCGCTGCCGATGGAGAAGCGAAAAATTCGCAAAAGCTGGTTGGAAATCGTATAATCGTCGCACTCGACGGGCCATTTTGTCACAGGGATCGTGTCAATCTGGCGCGTTTCTGCAGTGCAGTGCCAGTTAAAATCCGGAATTTTCCGGAAACGGCTCCCGCTGTCGCCCATTCCCGGCCGGAAGCAGAACTGGCACGCCTCTTGCTTGCAACCGGTCGAATCGATAAGAATCGACCATAAGAAGGAGAGTGAGATTATGAATATGGAAAAACTTACCACGAAAAGCAGGGAAGCCCTGATGGCTGCCCACAATCTCGCCATCGAGAATTCCAATACCGAA
Organism: Victivallis sp.; assembly: GCF_048170485.1. Classification (NCBI taxonomy): domain Bacteria; kingdom Pseudomonadati; phylum Lentisphaerota; class Lentisphaeria; order Victivallales; family Victivallaceae; genus Victivallis; species Victivallis sp. The sequence continues at coordinate 7,423 of NZ_DBEXAY010000251.1, forward strand.
CTGCGAAATATCCACGTCCTCGCCGCACTGATGCGTCAGGAGGACGGTCTGGTTCCCTCCATTCTGGAAAAGCTCGGCATCAACCGCCGCCTCTTCGAGAATCAGGTGGATCAGGCGTTGTCTGAACTGCCCCGCGTCTCCGGGTCGCAGGCGCAGGAGATCTACAACTCCCGCGAATTCAGCTCGCTTCTGGTGGAAGCCGCCCGTCAGGCCGAGGCGATGCAGGATGAATACATCAGCGTCGAACATCTGTTTCTGGCGATGTTCGCCGCCTCCGGTTCCTCCGCGGCGGAGTTGCTGAACAAGGCCGGCCTCACCGCCGACCGCGTGCTGCAGGCGCTCCAGACCATCCGGGGCAACCAGCGGGTCACCTCGGCGGATCCGGAGAGCACCTTCGAGGCGCTCAAGAAGTATTCGCGTGACCTCACCCAGATGGCGATGCAGGACAAGCTCGACCCGGTCATCGGCCGTGACGACGAAATCCGTCGGGTGATCCAGATCCTGTCGCGCCGTACCAAGAACAACCCGGTGCTGATCGGCGAACCCGGCGTCGGCAAAACCGCCATCGTCGAAGGACTCGCCCGCCGTGTGGTGCGCGGAGACGTTCCGGAAAACCTCAAGAACCGGCAGGTCGTCGCCCTCGACATGGGCGCGCTGATCGCCGGCGCCAAGTACCGGGGCGAATTCGAAGAGCGGCTCAAGGCGGTGCTGAAAGAGGTCACGGCCTCCGAAGGCAAAGTGATCCTCTTCATCGATGAGTTGCACACCGTCGTCGGCGCCGGAGCCAGCGAGGGCTCGATGGACGCGGGCAACCTGCTCAAACCGATGCTCGCCCGCGGCGAACTGCACTGCATCGGCGCGACCACGCTCGACGAGTACCGCAAGTACATCGAGAAGGACGCCGCGCTGGAACGGCGGTTCCAGTCGGTGCTGGTCAATCCGCCGTCGGTGGAGGACACCATTTCGATCCTGCGCGGACTGCGTGAGCGCTACGAACTGCACCACGGCGTGAAGCTGCGGGACAGCGCGCTGGTCGCCGCCGCGGTTCTCTCGGACAAATACATCGCCGACCGGTTCCTGCCGGACAAAGCGATCGACCTGGTCGATGAAGCCGCCGCCGCACTGCGCACCGAGATCGACAGCTCGCCGACCGAACTTGACGAGAACGAGCGCCGCGTCATGCAGCTCGAAATCGAAATCACCGGTCTGCGCAACGAAAAGGACGCCGCCTCGATCAAGCGTCGCGAGACGCTCGAAGCGGAGGTCGCCGAACTCAAGGAGGTCGGCAAGTCGTTGCGCGCCCGCTATGAGAACGAGAAGAAGGCGATCACCGATCTGCGCACCTTGCGCGAATCGCTCGATACCGCCAAGGCGAAACTGGAAAAGGCCACCCGCGAGTACAACTACGAGGAGGCCGCCAAGCTCCAGCACGGAATCATTCCGGGCATCGAGCACCAGATCGCCGATGCGGAACGCAAGATCAAGGAGAGCGGTGACTCCCGCCTGCTCAAGGAGGAGGTGGACGAAGAGGACATCGCCGCGATCATCAGCCGCTGGACCCACATTCCGGTGAGCAAGCTCGTCCAGAGCGAGAAGGAGAAACTCCTCGCCCTCGGCGGACGGCTCCACGAACGGGTGGTCGGGCAGGACGAGGCGGTGACCGCGGTCGCCGATGCGGTGCTCCGCGCCCGGGCCGGGTTGAAGGACCCGAACCGGCCGATCGCCAGCTTCATCTTCCTCGGGCCCACCGGCGTCGGCAAAACCGAGCTGGCGCGGACCCTCGCCGCCGACCTCTTCGACGACGAACGGGCGATGGTGCGGATCGACATGTCCGAGTACATGGAGAAGTTCAGTGTGTCGCGTCTGGTCGGCGCGCCTCCCGGCTACGTCGGGTACGAGGAGGGCGGTCAGCTCTCCGAGGCGGTCCGGCGGCGGCCCTACTCGGTGGTGCTCTTCGATGAGATCGAAAAGGCGCATCCGGATGTCTTCAACATCCTGCTGCAGATTCTGGAAGACGGCATCGTCACCGATTCGCAGGGACGCACGGTCAGCTTCAAGAATACGATCATCATCATGACCAGCAACATCGGCAGCGACCGGATCCTTGCGCACAAGGGGCATGTCGAGGAGCTGAAAAATGAACTCTTCGGAGAACTGCGGCAGCACTTCCGGCCGGAGTTCCTGAACCGGGTGGACGAGATCCTGATCTTCCACGCGCTGGACAAGTCGCAGATCTTGAACATCGTCGGCATCCAGCTCCGCCGGCTGGAGGAGCGGCTGAAGGCGCAGGATATCTCGCTGGAGGTCACCGACCAGGCGAAGCAGTACATCGCCGACGAGGGGTACGACCCGAGCTTCGGTGCCCGGCCGCTGAAGCGGGCGATCATCCGGCTGGTGGAGACACCGGTCTCCCGGAAGATCATCGCGGGCGAAATCCAGCCGCAGTCGCACCTGGTCATCGACAAGGGTGCGGACGGGCTGACCTTCAGCTCGGCCATCGAGCCGGAAGTGGTGGAGTAACCCCTCCGGCCTTCAGGGCGAACGCCATTCACGGCGAATCCGACAAAAACGGATTCGCCGTTTTTGTATTCTCTCAGCGGGGCAGAGAGTAGAGGAAGAGACGTGTGCCGAACCCTTCCGGCAGTTCAAAACGCTCCGTCACCTGCCAACGGATGGTACGCCCCGCGCAGAGCTGTTCGAGCGCCGGCAGATCCTCCGCCGCCTGTTCGGGGGTCTTGTAGAGGATGAAGCGCCCGTGCCGGTTGGTGAAATTCCCGGCGTCCTTCCAGATCACCGGCGCCGGAGCCACCGCACGGGCGGTCACCACGTCGAATCGGGATTTGAACTCCCCCTTGCGGTTGAGTTCGCAGGAGCGCCCGGTCACCACACGCACGTTGTCGAGCTCGAGCAGCCGGGCCGCCCGTTCAACAAACGCCGCCTTCTTGCCGGTGGAGTCGATCGGCGTGAGCAGCAGATTGGGGAACGCCAGCGCCAGCACCAGCGAGGGGAATCCCGCGCCGCAGCCGATGTCCGCCACCCGCAGCCGCGCCTCCCGGAATTCCGGGAAGTACCGGGCGATCGCCAGCGAGTCGGCCACGTGTTTCACGGCGAACTCTTCGACGCCGGTAATCCGGGTCAGATTCAGCGTCCGGTTGGTTTCCAGCAGATAGTCGCGGAAGAGGTTGCAGCGCTCGACAAACCGCTCCGGCTCCGCCACGCCGCACTCCGCGGCATAGGATGCAAGATCGAACGCCATCGTCACCGCCCTCCGGTCAACACCGCCGCAACCAGCATCGCCGCCGCCAGCACGATCAGAAATCCGGCGCTCGCCCAGCGCCACCGCGGATTGCCGCAGCAGAGCCGGATCCAGTCGCGCAACGCGCACGGACGCCCCGAGACCCAGATGCCGCCGAACCCGAAAATCCACGCAAGCAGAGCCAGAACCGGCGTTCCCGCCGCGTGCACGTTGAACGACTCGTGCACCAGATAGTAGGCCCACAGGATCATCGAACCGCCGACCGCGCGCGCCAGCAGATAGTCGAGAAAGAAGTAGGAGAGCACCGGCACGATCACCGCCAGCGGCCAGAGCAGCGGCAGCAGGAATCCGGGCGACACCACCTGCGCATGCGAGACGCAAAGCCCCAGTGCAACCCAGCCGAGCAGAAGTCCGCCGAGGCGGTTGCGCGGCCAGGGTTCGAACCGGGCGAGATTCCCGGGCGAGAGCCGCAGTGTCCACCCGGCAACTGCAAGCAGAAGAATGCCGCCGACGGCGGAGGCGGTGCGGTAGAGGAGAAGTTCATTCATGGCATGTTGTTCCTTTGTAATTTTCCCGCCAGTGGTCGATCATCCGCCGGGCGATTGAGCCCGGCTGGGGCACTTCGGGCATATCCGCCGGCGTGTAGAATCCGGCGGCGGTGATTTCCGTCATATCCGGCACCGGCACCGCCCCCTCCTCCGCCAGTTCGGCGGTGAATCCCGCCATCAGCGAATTCGGATAGGGCCAGCTCTGGCTGGCGAAGTAGCGGATGTTCTTCACCTCGAGCTTCACCTCCTCCCGGAGCTCCCGGCGCACCGCCTCCTCCATCGTTTCGCCCGCTTCGACGAAACCGGCGACCAGTCCGTGCATGTTCCCCCGGAACTTCGCGTTGTGCGCCAGAAGCAGCCGCCCCGCCCCGTCGGTCACCGCCACGATGATCGCCGGTGCGATCACCGGGTAGAAGAGCGCCCCGCAGGCCTCGCACTGGCGGGCGCACTCGGTGGCGTGATCGATCAGAGGGGCGCCGCAACGGCCGCAGAACCGGTGGTTCCGCCGCCAGAAGGCGAGCTCGCGGCCGCGGCAGACCGCGATCTCCTCGGCGCCGCCAAGCAGGAGGCGCGCCGAACGCAGATCGACCGGACGCAGCGGTTCCGGCACCGGCGCATCCTGCGGCAGAGGAATCACCGAACACTCAAAGCGGTCGATCCTGCCGATCAGCAACCGTTCCGAACCGGCGAGCGCCGGCGGCAGTTCCGCGACGGTCGGCAGCCGGAGCGAATCGGGGGCCTCCTCGACCAGAACCAATGCGTCTCCCCGGAGCGCGACCACCAGCTCCTCCGGAGAAACCGCCTCGCGGCGCAGTTCCGCCGCGGTGGGGATGAATCGTCTCATGGCCGCACCTCCCCGTCAAGCCGGAAAAATTCCCGTCCGTTCCGGGTCGTCAGCCGGGCGATCTCCTCCACCGTCCGCCCCCGCTCGACCGCAATCTGCGCGGCCACCAGAATGAGATAGCCGGGGTGATTCGTCGAACCGCGATGCGGCACCGGAGCAAGATAGGGGGAATCGGTCTCGATCAGCAGACGGTCGTCCGGAATCACCCGGAGCGCCTCGCGGATGTTTTCCGCCCGTTTGAAGGTGACCATGCCGGTCACTCCGCAGTAGCCGCCGAGTACGAGAAATTTCTCCGCCCACGCCGGGGTTCCGGCGAAGCAGTGCACGACGAACCGCCCGCCCGCCGCGGCGAAGTCGCGCAGCAGATCGTACGCATCGGCGTAGGCATCCTCCGCACCATCCCGGTCGCGGATGTGGATGATCGCCGGCAGATTCCATTCGAGCGCCAGCTTGAGAAACTCCTCGAGCACGCTGCGCTGCACATCGCGGGGGGACTCCTCATAGTAGTAGTCGAGCCCCAGCTCGCCGACCGCGACGAGACGGGGATGGCCGCGGAACGAAGAGAAGTCCTGCGCCTCCTGCCGGTAGCTCTCCGCCTGGTGCGGATGCACTCCGGCGGCGAACCAGGCGTCGGGGGCCACCTGGGCAAACTCCCGCGCCCGGCAGCTTTCGAGATAATCCCCGCCGACCGCCAGGAGGAGAATGCGGTCGACCGCCCCCCAGCTGTTCTGCGGCGGCACCGCAAGTTCCGCGGAGATCATCCGGCAGAACTCCAGCGGCGAACTCTCGCCGTAATAGTGAAAATGTGTATCGAAAATCTCCATGAATGTTCACCTCTTTTGCTTAAATAACCCATCAAAAATATACCGCAGCTCCCGCAGTGTCTCCTTCGGCGAGAGGTCGTGGATCAGCAGGGCCGGTTCCCCGTCGGAATCCGTGCCGAAATCGACCAGTTTGAGCGCCTGAATCCGGCGGATGAAATCACTGACTCCGGCTGTCGCTCCCCGCTGAAGATCGATCTCCGGGCGGGTCAGCGTGCCGCGAACCGGCAGTGTCAGCGGAATGCCGCCGATGGAGAGCTGCGACTCCAGCTGAAGTTTCTGTTCGCTCCCGAGCTGAAACCGGCCGGAAAATCCAATCCGGTCGATCCAGTCGCCGAGGAAACGGCACTCCCGCACGATCACCTCGCCGTGATCGGCGGAGAGATCCAGATCCCCGGAGGAGAACTGAATCGTCCGCAGTGTCTGCTGCAGGGAGGACGCGCTGAAGATCCTGCCCGGCAGAGCCGCCAGCTCATCCGGCATCAACGTGGAAAGTTTCCCCGCCAGATCCACCGGCAGCAGAAGCAGACGGCCGAACAGCGTGTTGGCAACTCCGTTCGGAATGACGACATTGCGCAGTTTCATCCGGAAATACCCGGAAAGGGTGTTGAGAAATCCGTTCTCCCGCCCGTCATCCAGCCAGGACAGACGCGTATTGAGCGACGAAAGCACCCCTTCGAACCCGTCATCGCGGACTCCGGCGAGCAGCTCCAGCAGCGGACGGCACGCCAGGCGGTCGTCGCCGCGCACCGCCAGTTCGCCCCGGATCCCCTCCGGCCGGCTGGAGGCGCGCACCTCCGCATCGAACCGCGCGCCATTCAAGGTGAAGTTGAGGTATTCGGAGCGCGCCTCCCCCTCCTTCAGCCGGAACCTGCCCTCCAGCGTCGCCTCCAGCTCCGGCGCGAGGCGGAGTTTTTCAAACCGGCAGCCGAAATCCACCGGACGGCGGCCGAAAAAGAGCGCGGGAACCCGCCGCCCGGCAGGACGAGCCCCGGCCCGGAGCGTCTCCGCCGGCGCCCCGTCCCCGCGCGGCGCGGCCTCTTTCCTTTCGGAGGAGCGAAACGCTCCGTCACGGGAGAAGAGCTTCAAAAGTTTCCCCAGTTCGACCCGCGGCGACGAGAGCCGGACGGCAACCGGTCCATCCTCCAGGAAGCGGTCCACCCGGCACTCGCCGGTGAAATCCGCCAGCAGCAGTTCCGCACGGTTGAATTTCAGCTGAAAGTTTCGCACAGCCCACTGCCGCGGCGAACTTTCAAATACGGCCAGCAAGCGGCCGTTGCAGGGCAGCTCCTCCCGGGTCGCCGCCAGCCAGCGGGAACACTCCAGTGCCACCGCCGCCCGGAACGCTTCAAAATGGTTCTGCGCCGTCACCTGAACTTTGCCGGTCAGCTGCGCCTCCCGCGCCAGGGTCGGCGAGAAAAGTTTGAGAAACTGCTCGTTGAGGTAGCGCAGCTGCCACTCCCCCCGGTAGCGTCCCTCCTGAAACTGAAAGGTTCCGGGGCACTCCAGCCGCAGAGCGGGGCGGCCGTGACGGCGCAGATAGAAATCCGCCGTCTTGATCTCCACCGTGTTGAAATCGGGGAAATACAAAGAGAGGCGGTTCTGCACCCCGAATCCGGAGAACTCCTTCGCGCCGCATCGCAAGCCGATTCCGTCGAGGGCGCACTCCCCGTCGATCACGCCGCCGTCGAGCTGACGGTTCAACCGTCCGGTCAAGGCGCACTGAAATTCTCCGGCCAGCACCCTGCCCCGCTCCGGAGGCAGAAACGGATTGACCACCGAGAGCGGTCCGGCGCAACGGAAGGAAAACTCCGGCCCGTGATTCAACGTTCCGCTCTGCGGAAACCAGGAGAAGGAGTTCAGCTGGAGCGTCGCAAACGGTTTCCCCGCCCGGTCCGCCGTCAGCTTGCCGTCGCGAATGTGAACGCTCCTCCCGCCGTCGGCAAAGGCGACCGCCGCGCTCAGGTCCGCCGGAGAGACGCCCGCCCGCCGCCAGATTGCGACAAAAGGCGCGCATGCCGGCTCAAACCAGGTCGCCAGCTCCGGCACCAGCCGCTCAAACCGCAACTGCAGTTCCGCTTCGCCCCGTCGCAGAGACCCCTTGCCGGAACAGGCGAGCGCGCCGATCTCCTGCGCCTCCTTCTGCAGCGAGAGCGTGACGCTGTTCGCCTGAAAATCGAAATTGCGCCGCAACTGCAGATCCAGCCCGAACAGCGCCTCATCCGCCGGAATCCGGCGGCCGCCGATTTCGCCCCGCCCCTTCTCCAACCGGCCGTTGCCGAGCACGCCGACCGAGGAGAGATTATGCCGACACAGCAGCTGAACCTTGCCCGACAGCTGCCCCCCGATGCCGCGGACGGGGGAGTCGCCGGGCAGAGCAAACCGCAGGAGTTGCAAATCAAAGCGGTCCAGAACCAGATCGAATTCGGCATTTTCCCGCTTTTCATCCGCCCGCGTCAACCAGCTGTAGCGGACCGGCCGGCGCAGCCGCAACGACGCACTCTCCCGGCCGCCGGCCGTCATCGTTGCGGAAAAACGGGCAAGATCGATCTCGCTTCGGTTGAGATCCACCACCGCCCGATGGGTCACGTCGAGGCGGAAATCCGGGACATCGATCCGTTCCAGACCGAAAATCGCCTCGCCGGTCCGCGTGAGCCGGATCATTCCGTCGGAAGAGAAGCGGCGGTCGCCGTAGGAGAATTTGCCGCGGCACTCCAGCGTCGCCTCCCCCGGATTGAAGCCCAGCCCGAGATCGGTGCAGACCGCCAGCACCTCCGGCGAGACCGTTCCCCGGGTGAAGTCGGCGCGAATGGAGAAGGGCGCCCACTGCATCGCCCCGGAAAGATCGATGACACTGCGCGGTTCGCCGTTCCGGGACTGCACCAGATGAAATTGCTCCACATCGACGCCGCGCCCCCTCGCCCGGGCCTTCATCTCGAGCGACAGAGCTCCGCCGTGCAGCTCCGCGCCGCCGACCCGCCCCGCGAGCCCGGCCAGTTCACACTTCAGCTCGAGTGATTCCGGGAACAGCGCCTCGTTGAGATGGGAGTTCAGCACGAGCGTCATCCGCCCGTCATCCACCTGACTGGCCCGGCTGGTCGCCAGTTTCACCCGGCCGGAGAGTTCCGCGGAAAACAACTCCCCGTTGCGGAAGACGGGCGCACTGCCGGAGAGGTTGGAAAGTTCAAACGCCCCCCCCGCGCCGGTTTGCCCGTACACCAGCATCAGCCGGGAATCGACAATCCGGATTTGCGAAAGATCGAATTGGAGCGGCTTTTTCCGTTGCGTTTCCGGGTCCCGCCGCACCGCGGATTCGGCAGGCTCCTCCGGCGTTTTCCCGGAGTTGTCCTGCGCCCGCGGCCGGAAACAGCTCCAGCCGCCGGGCACCCGGAACAGAGTGAATTCCCCCCGTTCAACCAGAATCTCCGAAAATTTCAGCGTCCCGCCGAACAGCTCCGGCAACCCGTAGCGGAACGCCGCGCGGCCGGCGGAGAAGCAGGGGGCATCCGCCGGCCCGATCCGCAGATTTTCCGCCTCCAGGCGGGAGGAAAAACAGGACCAGTTCACCTGATCCGCGACGATTTCGATTCCGGCACGGCGCGAAACCGCCGGCAGAACAACCCGGCTCAGAAAAAATGAGCCGCAAAGAAAGAACCCGGTGAAAATTCCCGCAAGAACCACCGGGATCGCTCCGAGCAGAGTGTATTTAACCGGCCTTCTCATCGCCCGGATGGAGGGATTTCCCTTCAGCGGGCAAAGACCCGCTCCAGCTCTTTCTGGAACGCTTCAATATCCGCCTGCGTCGGCTTCTCCCCGCGCAGATTCTCCAGCCCCAGCCGCCCGAACTGGTCGACGTACCATTCGGCGGAGGAGCCGGAAGCGAACTTCACCGTACCGGAGAGCGCCGTTCCCGGACGGACCAGCTTGCTCACCTCCACCACGGTCTTCCCGTCCCCGGGCACCGCTTCCACGTCGGGTTCGAGCGCGTCTCCGCCCTCGGCGCCCGCCTTCGCCTCAGCCTCCTTCGCCGCTTCCGCCGCGGCTTTCTCCTCGGCCTTCGCCTTCGCCTGCGCCTTCGGGTCGTGTGCGTTCCAGTCGATGCCGTCCAGCTCGGACGCCATGATCCGGATGTCCATATAGGTCAGTTTCTGATTGAACTTCTCATTGACCAGCTGCTGCAGGTCGGAAAGGGATGTGCCTTTCGCGATCTCGCCGGCCATGAACCGTTTGAC
>NZ_DBEXAY010000252.1:0-5413 GCF_048170485.1 Victivallis sp.
AAGAAAAAATACGAAATACCGGAACCGAAGAATGACCACTCCCAGAAAACCGCGAAACTTAACCGATCTGGCCAGACAGATGAACGTCACCGCCGCAACCGTGTCGCTGGCGTTGCGGAACTCGCCCCTGCTGTCGGCGGAGGTGCGGGAGAAGATTCAGCGGACAGCGGCGGAGCTGGAGTTCTCGCCCCGCGCCTACACCCGCCGGACCAAGTCGAACCGTGTCAAGGAAAAGTCCGGCCTCGGACCGGTGATGCTGCTGCTCGACGATCACGGCGAAGAGGATCCGGTCCGGGACGGCATCATGCCGGTCGTATCGCAGAATCTGAGCCGGTACGGCCTCGAGCATCAGTACATCAACCAGAGCCGGTTGCGGGAAAACCCCGAGCTGCTGAAAGAGTTCAAGGGAATTGTCTTCTGCAATGATCTCAAGGGGATTCAGCTGCCGGAGAACTATCCCGGGGTCCAGGTTTTCGGCTGGGAAGCGCGGGGTCCGGCACTCGATCGAATCACGACCAACGACGATGAAATCGTATCGCTCGCCGTCGAGTATCTCTGCCGTGCCGGTGTGAAGCGGGCGGTCATCATCTGGCAGCGGAACATGGTCCAGATTCCCCGGCACCCCCGCATCGCCTGCTTCCTGGAACGGATGAACGAACTCGGCATTCAGGCGGCCCCCATGCCCTTCGACCGGGAAGAGCCGGATTTCTCCGGCCGCATGAAGGAGCTGATCTCTTCCGGCGATGACCGGATCGGATTTTTCGGATTCAACGCTCTCTGCGGCGTCAAACTCTGCTGTGCGCTGGAGAGTCTCGGCCTGTTGCGGAAATATTCGCCGCACAGCGTTCTTGTTTGTGACAAATCGTTGCTTCTGAATGGATTTTTCCCACGTCCGGCCATGATCGATCTCAATTTGCCCGCCATGGCGGAACGCGCTGTAAATCTGCTGATCGGGCGGCTTGGCAAACCGGAGTACCCCGGCATTCTCATGCTGCAATCCCCCCGGTTGCTGCTCTCTCAGGAACAACTGTAATTCCCCCGCTTCAACCATAACCTTAACACAAGGAAATGCAACATGAAACACCCCAAAACCGCCACCACCCGCAAAAGTTCCCCGAAGAAATCCTCATTCACTCTTATTGAACTTCTGATTGTTATTGCAATCATTGCCATTCTGGCGGGGCTCCTGCTGCCCGCTCTGAACCAGGCGCGGGAGAGAGCGAGGGGTGCCTCCTGTCAGAACAACCTGAAACAGAACAGCCTCGCCGCCTACAACTACATGGATTCCTACAACGGCTACCTCATCCAGTGGGCCAGCTGGGACGAAATCTACTGCTGGGCTGACTTCGTGTACGGTTTCGATGACGATCAGACCAAAGGAATCGCACAGATGTACTGCCCCTCCATACCGCCGAAAGAGGGCTGGGACGGCACATTCGGCAACCTCAAATGGGCGACCTACGGCCTGTTCAATCCCCGGGAATGGCACGTCAACGCCCTTCCCGGCGTACTGCAGTACAAAGGCTCCTATATCGCATATCGCCCGCAGAATGTGAAGAAAGCGTCGCGGTATCCCCTGTTTGCCGACAGCCAGTATCCCCACCTGCGTCAACAATCCTACGCTTTCATGTACACCAGCTGGGGCACGGACGCCCTGGCCACCTTCCGGCACAACGCCCAGTGCAATATCGCGTTTGCCGACGGCCATGTCGCCTCGACCGGCAAAAAGGAATATGTCGAAATCATTCAGGACAATTTCACCCCGAATTACCAGATTTTCGGCATCAGCGAACATGGAATCATGGTCGGTCTGAACTAGGAATTCATGGAACAGTACAGCAATTCAGTCCTTTTTCAAACGAAATTTACACGATGCATTTCAAGTTTTCAACACTGATCTTTCAGGGGGTGCTGGCCCCTCTTCTCGCGGCGGGAACTCTGCCGCTGAGCGGCTGGAACTTCAGCAGCGGTCCGGAATTCCCCGGCGCATCCGGCCAACTCCGGACACTCCCGGATTCGCTCCAGCTCTCCGCAGATTTTCGAAACGGCGGGAAATATGTCGCCGCACGTTATGAACTGAACCGGCCGCTCCGGTTGCGGGAGCTCCAGTTTCAGGTGAAATCAGGCGTGCCGGAAATGACGGTCGGCTTCCGCGACACCGATGGAAAAAACCGTCAGCACACGCTCGCCCTTTCCGGGGATCCGGAGGTGTGGCAATGTGTCAAAGTCCCGGTTCCCGGCGGGACGGAGCCATCCCCCGGGGCGAAAATCAAGGGCCTTTCTCTCGCCGTGAATGCCGCCGGACTTCCCGGGGAAAAGGGATCGATTGCATTTCGCAATGTCCTCTGCCTGGAAGCCGGAGAAGGGAGCCTCCGTCTGCCCCTGCCCATGGACGCCGCCTCCTGGCGCCTCAACAACGGCCCGGAGTTCCGACCGGGCACACGCGCCTCGATCACGTCGGACGGCTCCACTCTGACGCTGAAAACCGACGCAAGCGCAGGCGGCGATTATGCGGGGATCTCTTACGCGCTGAAGAAAAAACTGCGGATCAGACGGCTTCACTTCAAGATGCGCGGAGCGAACACCCGATACGCCGTCCGGTTCATCGATGCGACCGGCCAATACCACAACCATGAGCGCATCTGTCCCGGCGCCCCGGGCTCCGAACAGGCGATCACACTGGATGTCGCCGCCTCCCGCCAGCACTGGGGCGGCCGGAACGACGGGAAGTTCCATCCGCCGCTCGCCGCGGTGGAGCTGATTGTCTGCGGCCGTTTTTTCGGCCCGGCGAAGAGAGGAGAAACCGCCTTTTCCGCAGTGGAACTGGAGAGCGATGACCCGGAAGCGTTTCTCCCGCTCTGGAACATCGCCGATCCGCTCGACCTCTTCCGGCAGCCGGGCGATGTTTCTCCGGTGGAAATCCGCGCCATTCTGCCGAAGGAAATTCACCGGAAGGAGTCACTCCGCTACAGCTGTCGCGACTACCGCGGCGCGGAGGTCGCCACCGGATATGCCGACTACGACGCCAAAAACGGGCGGATTCTGCTGATACCCTCCGGCGAACGCGGCTTTCACGAATATGAATTTCCCCGCCTCGGAATCCATTTCGGCATGATGACGGACGATCCGCCGCCCCGGCAGCCGGACCCCTACTTCGGCATGGACGGCTCCTTCAGCTGGGGCGACCCGCCGGGCGACGAAACAGGGATTCGCGCCTACCTGAAAATTCTCAGAAACAATGGAATCTTCTGGAACCGGGACCGGCTGGACTGGAGTTTGATCGAGCGCACCCGGGGAGCATTCGACTTCGGCAGACGTTTCGGGCTCTACCGCAGAATCGCCCAAGAGGAGAAAATCCATATGCTCGACACGTTTCACGACGCCCCGGCATGGACCGGAGCGGAAAAGGTCGATCGCAGCCGCCCCTCGAAAAACAATCCGTTCCCCCACGATCTCCTCGCGGCGGGAAACAGCTGGCTCGCCATCGCCTCCCACTGGAAACAGGACGCCCTCGAAGTCTGGAACGAGCCGGACATCGGGTTCGGGAACTCGCTGCCTGCGGAATATGTCACCGCATTCACCAAGGCGGTTTCCCGCGTCTTTTCCGCCGCCGGCTGCAGGACAACAATCGGCGGCGGCGTGTTCGCCTCGCCCCGTCCGGGAACCAATTTCTACAGGACCTACATCGACAACGGCCTTCTGGCGGACGCCGACTTCATCAGTTTTCACACCTACGGCAATGTGGCGGAACTGGAGCCGCTCATTGAGGATATGCGGAAAACCGAGCAATTGAGCGGCTCTCCGAACCTCGGCCTTCCCTACTGGATCACCGAGTGCGGCAAACCGCGTCCCTACGCAGGCGTCTCCCGCGGCACGACGGCCCCGGACCAATTCTCCGCAGCGGAAATTGCCGGGAAAGCGGCGGAATTCCGTGCGCTGGGGATCGAGCGCCACTTCGCCTTCGAATACAAGTTCCGCAAGGAGAATGCCAACAATTTCGGACTGATGGATTTCAACCGCACCCCCATGCGCGGCATGGCGGCATACACCCATCTGGTCCGCGTACTCTCCCATCGCCGCTACATCGGCGACCTGCAGGGAACCAACGCCTTCCGCGCCCGCGTCTTCGCCGGAGAAAACGATCTGGTCGCCGTCCTCTACAACGGCCAGAAGGAGCAGCGCAAACAGTACGTCACCCTTCCGCGCACCCTCAAGCCGCTCCGGGCGACGGGGATCGACGGCCGGCCGCTGCCCATTGCGAACGGCCGCGTTTCCAACGCGGACGGCATCACCTATCTCTATTTCACGCAACAGGAGAATCCCGGTCTGATCCATCCGGAGACGCGGGCGATGAAGCTCTACCGGCTGGCGAAATCGTACCGGCCCCGAGCCAGAGCGGCCAGACCGCTGGTTCTCCAGTCGACGACCGACCTCTCAAACTTCATCATCAGCAACCGGGGGTTTTTCCTGCCGAATCCAGATGAGCTGGAGTTGAAGGTGCTGGTCAACAATTTCGGTTCCACCGCGCTGAAATTCCATCCTGAAGTCGAACTACCGGCCGGCGCCTCCCTGCTCCGGCCTCCGGAGGCGGTCACCATTCCGGCCGGCGGCCGGACGGAGGTGCGTTTCCGAATCGCCCTCGATGCAGGTACGCAGAGCACGTTTCAAACGGTCCGTCTGACGGACGCAGGCGGCAATGCAACACCGATCGCCTTCTCGCTGGCCCCGTTCCTCCGCCGTGAGGTGGAGATTCACGCGGAGCCGGCGGAGCGGCCCATCCCCTCGTCGCTCTCCGGGCTGAAAGCCTCCGGCAACTGGATCGACTTCAGCGGCCCGGCCAACTGGACCCCCTGGGAGGGGGACAAGACCACGCCCGACATCGAGGCGGGATTCCGGGCGTTCTACACGCCGGAGGAGCTCGTCTTTCTGGTTCTCGTCAAAGACGCCCGCCATGTGAATCCCTACAGTGCGTTCGAGTCGTGGCAGGGGGACTCCGTACAGTTGACCATCCAGCAGAGGGGGGCGGATAAAAATCCGGTTCCGGGGAAACGGTTCCACGAAATCGCCGCCGCCAGGAGCCGGGAGGGGGACCTGCTCTACGCCCACATCGGCACCCCCCGGGGGGTGCTCCAGAAATCGAAACTGGAGTTCCGCCCGCTGGAGAAAGGATGGTTCCTCTACATAATCCGGCTCAATGGGAAAGAGCTCGGACTCACCCTGAAACCGGGTTCCATCCTCGGCTCCTCCATGCTCGTCAACAGCAATCCCGGTTCCGGCAGAGCGGGATTCCTGACCTGGGGATTCGGCATCTCCCCGGAGAAGAACGATGTACTCTTCCAGCTTCTCCGCCTGAAATAAAACCGGGGAATCACCGTCCCGGCCGGCATCCCCGGCCGGGACGTTTTGCAACGAC
>NZ_DBEXAY010000253.1:0-4697 GCF_048170485.1 Victivallis sp.
ACTATGCTTTTACTTAATCGATCGAGGC
The DNA here is from genome assembly GCF_048170485.1 of Victivallis sp. Classification (NCBI taxonomy): domain Bacteria; kingdom Pseudomonadati; phylum Lentisphaerota; class Lentisphaeria; order Victivallales; family Victivallaceae; genus Victivallis; species Victivallis sp. Next base: position 29 of record NZ_DBEXAY010000253.1, read on the forward strand.
AAATAATCGAATATATGTTCTATATCTCCGGCGCCGATGACCGCGAGCAGGCGGGGGCGATGGGCGGGGAGTGCCAGGGCGGCAGCGGCGATTTCGCGCCAGGTGCCGGGGAGATAGCGGACCCGTTCTCCCGCCGCTGCGGCGAGGGCGGCACTGTCGACCGGACCGGTTTCGCTCCAGGCGGCGAAGACGTCGGTGACGAGGACCGAATCCGCCTTGGCCAGCTCCGCGGCGAACTCCGGCAGATACTTCGCCAGCCGGGCGTAACGGTGCGGCTGAAACACCAGCTGAAGTTCCCGGTCCGGCCAGCGGCGGCGCAACGTCGCGATCGAGCTGGCCAGCTCTGCCGGATGGTGGGCGTAGTCTTCGACGATGACCAGCTCCGGCGAATCGAAGCGGACCGCGAGGCGGCGCGCCACGCCCGGGAAATCCGCCAGCGCCCGTTCCGCCCGTTCCGGGTCGACGCCGAGCAGGGCGGCGGCATGGAGCGCCAGCCGGGCATTCCACGCCTGAAAGCCGATCCAGGGGCCGCAGGGCGCATCCCGGCGCTCCAGCCGGGTTGCGTCCGGATGAAAGCCGAAGAGCCGGTCCGGCAGCGGAGCGCCGTAGTAGAGCAGTTTTTGCGAACGGCGGGCGAAGGTGCGGAAATTCTCGTGCAATGCCTCTTCGCCGCCGACGCTCCAGGCGTGGTCGTCGTCGAGGTTGGGGACGACGCCGAGAAAGGGCGAGACAAGCGTGTGGGTTCCGTCGGACTCGTCAACTTCGGTGATGAAGAACTCGCCGCCCTGCCCCGCCGAGGAGGAGGGGCCGTTCCGCAGGGCCGCGCCGATCAGAAAGCCGGGCGTCAATCCACAGCCGCGCAGCGCGTGCACCAGCATCGCGGTGATGCTCGTCTTGCCGTGGGAGCCGGAGACGGCGACGACCCGCCGGTACTCTCCGGCAAGCTCCGCCAGCAGTTCGCCGCGGCGAAGCTGCGGAATCCCCCGCGCCGCCGCGCGCCGCCGTTCGGGATTCTCCGGCGGAACGGCCGAGGAGTAGACCACCAGTCCGGCGGAGTCCGGCAGATGCGCCGCATCGTGGCCGGCGAAGATCTTCGCGCCGGCGGCGGCGAGACGGGCGGTCTTCGCGTTGAGCTCCCGGTCGGAACCGGAGACCGCGACGCCGCGCTCCAGCAGAATGGAGGCGAGCGGCGCCATCCCCGCTCCGCCGATGCCGATAAAGTGGACGCTGGTTAATTTCATGAATCGCTCTCTCTTCCGCCGGAATGCACCGCTCCGTATCGCACTCAATCCATCTTGAACTGGGTGTCGTGGAGCCGCCGGTAGAGGCCGTTTTTCGCCAGCAGTTCAGCGTGCGAGCCCGCCTCCGCCACTTTGCCGTTCTTGAGCACGATGATGCAGTTCGCGTTCCGGATGGTGCTCAGCCGGTGCGCGATGGCGAAGACCGTCCGGTTGGCCATCACCCGGTTCAGCGCCTCCTGCACGAGTTTTTCGGTGACCGTGTCGAGCGCGCTGGTCGCCTCATCCAGAATCAGGATCGGCGGATTGCGCAGAATCGCCCGGGCGATCGCCACCCGCTGTTTTTCGCCGCCGGAGAGTTTGAAGCCCTTCTCGCCCACTTCGGTGTCATACCCCTGCGCATGACGCCCGTCGACGATGAATTCGTGGGCGTTGGCCAGCTTCGCCGCTTCGATGATCTCCTCGCGGGTGGCGGAGGGGCAGCCGTAGGCGATGTTGTTCGCAATCGTGTCGTTGAAGAGGATCGCATCCTGATTGACCACGCCGATCATCTTGCGCAGCGAGGAGAGTTGGTAGTCCCGCACGTCGATGCCGTCGATGCGGACCGCCCCCCCGGTCACGTCGTAGAAGCGGGCGATCAGATTGGCGATCGTCGTCTTGCCGGAACCGGTTTCGCCGACCACCGCGACCATGTGCCCCTTGGGGATCTCGAAGCTCACGCCGTCGATGATCTTGCGCTCGTCGTAGGAGAATTCCGCCTTGTCAAGCGTGATCCGGTCGCGGAAGTTGGTGAGTTCGACCGCGTCCGGCTTCTCCGGGAGCGAGGTGTCGGTGTCGATCAGGTTGAAGTAACGGTCCGCCGCCGCCATCGAACGCTGCAGCGAAGCGACCACTTTGGAGAGATCCTTGATCGGCTGATAGGCCATGAACGCCGGCGCCAGCAGGGCGGCGAGCTGGGTGACCGAAATTCCCTGGCTGTAGGAGAAGACCAGAAACACCAGAGTGGCCGCCACCGCCACCACCTCCATCGACGGGGAGATCAGCAGCTGGAGCCGGAGCGCCCGGATCACCTGCCGCAGATAGAGCCGGTTGACGTGGTTGAACCGTTCTTCCTCGGCGGCCTCGGTGTTGTACGCCTTGACCACCCGGATTCCGGTGAACACCTCGTGCATCCGCGAAAACACCTCCGCGATGCGGGCGAAACTCTTCTTGTAGACCTTGCGGATGCGGCGGCCGAGGATGTGGATCGGCAGCACCACCAGCGGCACGCCGATCAGCAGAATCACCATCAGCGAGTAGCTGTTGTACTTCTGGCAGGCCACCAGCACCGCCGCAAAGCAGGCGATGATCTGAATCGGCGCGCTGGTGAAGTCGGCGATGGAATTCGAGACCGAGTTTTCGATGGCCGAAGTGTCGTTGGTGCAGCGGCTGATCAGGTGACCGACATCCATGTTGCCGAAGAAACGCATCGACTGGTTGACCAGTTTGCGGAAGATCTCTTCGCGCAGGTCGGCCACCACCTTGGCACCCACCCAGCGGGTACAGTAGTGGTTGATGTAGGTGGCGGCGTTTTTGACCACCCAGGCCAGGACGAAGATCAGCACGTAAATCGCGAAGATCTGCCACGCGACCCGCCCGTCCGCGCCGACCGCTTCAAAGGAGAAGTTCACCGGCCAGTAGACCTGGATCTCGCCGCCCTCCACCTGGTAGGGGAGGTGGTAGCGCTCCGCCGTCTCCTGCGCCTGGCGAAGGATCTTCGCCAGCTGCGGATCCTCCTCCTGCGGATTGACCACCGCCTCGATTGCGGCGGCCTTCTCCGCCTCGGTGAGGCCGGGTTTCTCCAGCGCCCGGAGGATCTCTCCGGTGAGACGCGACGGCGCCGCCTTCGTCTCGACGGCGCTTCCGGCCCCGGCGGGATCGACCACCCCGACCAGCTGCGGAATCATCAGCAGACTGACGAAGAGCGACCCGCCGACCGTCATGCCGGCGAGGATGCCGATGGTCAGGCGCAGCCAGTACGGCCGCGCATACCGGAGAAGCCGGAAGTAACTCTGCGCTTTGAAATCGCGCTCGTTTTCACTTACTCGCCCCATGCCGATTCCTAGGCGAAGAATTTCGCGATGGTATCCACCACGTACTCACGCTGTTCGGTGGTCGATTCCGGATAGATCGGCAGCGCGAGGATTTCGCCGGAGACCTGCTCGCTGACCGGGTAGTCGCCCGGCTTGCCGCCGAGGTTCCGGAAGCAGTTCTGCAGATGGAGCGAAAGCGGGTAGTAGACCGCACAGCCGACCCCCTGCTCCTGCAGGAACGCGCGCAGTGCGTCGCGCCGCCCGCCGGAAACCCGGATGCAGAACTGGTTGTAGATGTGGCGGACCGGATACGCGGCCTCCTGCGGGAGCGCGACCTTGTCCTCGAGCTTCGCCGCGGCGAAGAGCTTGCGGTATTCGGCGGCGTTGTGCTGCCGCGCTTCGGACCACTTGTCCAGGTCGCGCAGTTTGATCGAGAGGACCGCCGCCTGGAGCGCGTCGAGGCGGAAGTTGCCGCCGACGTAGTCGTGCATGTAGGTGCCGCTCTGGCCGTGGTTGCGGAAGATCTTCAGCAGTTTGACCTTCTCCGGATCGTTGCAGGTGACCATGCCGCCGTCGCCGAAGCAGCCGAGGTTCTTGCTTGGGAAGAACGAGAAGGCGCCGTAGTTGCCGATCGAACCGACCCGGCGGCCCTTGTATTCGGCGCCGATCGCCTGGCAGGCGTCTTCGATGACGACCAGATTGTGTTTGCGGGCGATCTCCATGATCGGATCCATGTCCGCGGCCTGGCCGAAGAGGTGGACCGGAATGATCGCCTTCGTGCGCGGGGTGATCTTCTCCTCGATCTTCTTCGGATCGATGTTGAAGGTGACCGGGTCGATGTCCGCGAAAATCGGCGTGGCGCCGACCCGGACGATCGCGCCGACGGTGGCGAAGAAGGTGAACGGGGTGGTGATCACCTCGTCGCCCGCCTTGATTCCCTCGACCATCAGCGAGATGATGAGAGCGTCCGAACCGCTGGTGACGCCGACCGCGCCGGTGCTCCGGCAGTAGGCGGCGATTTCGGATTCGAGTTTCTCCACCTTGGGTCCGAGAATGAAATGCTGGGAATCGCAGATTTCGGAAATTTCCGCGATAATTTCATTTTTCAGCGACGCGTACTGCGCCCGGAGATCAAGCAACGGAACCTGCATGGCAATCCTCCTGAAAATTCCTGACCGTTGAAAATAAAAACAGAACCATTGGATAATATACTCCTGCCGGAGCACCGGCGCGGTCGGCGTCCCCAGCGGTTCGGACGCTCTCATCATCTCGCTGATGGTCGAGGGAATCAAGGCGGGCGACGAGGTGATCACCACCCCGTTCACCTTCTTCGCCACCGTCGGCGCGATCGTCCGGGTC
>NZ_DBEXAY010000254.1:0-40847 GCF_048170485.1 Victivallis sp.
TCAAACTATGTTGTTTTTTGCCCTTCTAAAACTCTTTCATTCACGGTATAATATGACCAGACGGAATCCCGTAAAACAGCGGAAGGAGAGAACATCCATGACGAGAAAATCGTTCCACCACATGGCGGCAGTTTTCCATTCATTCACTCTGATCGAACTCCTCATCGTGATTGCGATCATAGCGATTCTCGCCGCGATGCTGCTGCCGGCGCTGAATAAAGCACGGGACCGGGCCAAAAGCATCAGCTGTACCAACAATCTCAAACAACAGGGACTTGCCTTCGCACTTTATGCCGGGGATCACTCGGATATACTTCCTCCTGCCGACTACAATATCGGCAAAGGTTCCGTCATGCAGTGGCCCCGTTCTCTCATGGGACCCAATCTTCTGGCAGACAACGACTGGGATGATACTGAGGGCATGATACAGGGTAAATACCTCTCTATCCATCAGTTTCTCTGTCCTGCCCAGACCGGACAATTCAATCTCACCGGAACAGGCAGCGGCAGCGACTGGTGGATTCAGAAACCGCACTATGGAATCAGCTGGTATTACCGACTTCTTCAGCGCTATCGCCCGGAGCCGCAGAGTGACAGTGGAATCACCCGCTTCAATCAGGTTAAACACCCGTCTGAAAAAGTCCTCTTGTTCGACATTCAGGCAACTGATACTTCCGGAAACTGGATCGAGACCGGTTATTGGCGCTGGCTCAAAAACCAGACCTCCCGCGGCGATCAGTATGGAGAACTCTCCATGCGTCACGGAAACAGCCTCAATGTTCTTTTCGCCGCCGGAAACGTCTCCTCCGCGCCGTTCGTTTCCGGCGCCCTGCCGTGGGTGGTCATTCCGCCACCGTTCAACGAAGTGAAAAATCTCTGGTACAATCAGTAAACAACTTTAAGGGAATCACGATTCATGCGCAACATTTTCCTCACCACATTTCTGGCTCTATCGGCATTCTCCGTCATGGCCATCCCCCTGCCCTCTTGGCTCGACGTCTCGAAAGACGGCTCCTTCCGAATTGAAAAGACGGTATTCCGTTTGATCAACTTCGGGCCGTCGTACTCCATTGATACGCTTCAAGCCCCCCGCCAGGAACGGAAAGAAGAAGCGATTCTCTTCTCCGGCCGTTTCCGAAACGCCGCCTTCCGAGCCGAATTTCTGCCCCGGTCTGCTGATGCATTCAGTTATCGCGCGAAACTCACCGCAGACTCGAAACCGGTCGAACTTTTCGGTCTGTTTCTGGAGTTCCGCATCTCCGGCGCAGTCCGCACCGTTACGATCGACGGTAAACCGTTCCTTCTCCCGGAAAAACCGGAAAAAGAACGAATCGAAGTCATCACCAAACGTAAATGCAGCCAGGTCACCATTCCGCTCGACAGCGGCGCCCGTCTCTCCGTTTCAGGAAAAAGTGAATTGAAAATCCGGGACAACCGCCCATCCGGCATGGACACCTTTTCCGTTCGCCTCTATTTCCAGCCGTCAACCGGGTTCAGAGAGAAAACAGCGCTGTCCCTTCTGCTCCGTCTGCAACCACTGCAGGGAACGCCGATCGACCTGATTCGCGCGGCCAACATCGGCTTTGCCGACGAATTTCCCGGAGACGGAAAAGGCGGATGGACCGATCAGGGGCCGCACAACGATCTGCGCAGCTTCACACTCCGGACCCTTCCGGTCGGCGGCACCCGGTTCCGGATCATTGATCCGGCAAAGAACAACGGAAAAGCGGCAATCGGACTCGGAAGAAATTTTCCGCGGGAAGTTTCACTGCCCGTCTCCGGCTGTGGCAGTCACCTCCTCGTACTCCACGCTACCGGCTGGACTCGACCGGAAAAGGCGGGAGAATTCGAAGTTCTTTTCGCTGACGGTTCCATTCAGCGGATTGCCGTTATCTCAAACCGCGATGTCGGCAACTGGTGGAATCCGGATCATCTCCCCAACGGAGTCGTGGTCTGGCGAGGAGATAACCGCAATGCGGGAATCGGACTCTACTTTTCGCAGTTCAAACTCGACCGAGATGATCCGGTCAAGATGACGCTCCGCGGCGTCCGGAATCAATACTGGCTGATTCCTGCCCTTACTCTCGCCGACGGTGCGATTCCGCTTCAGGGCAACGACCGCCCGGTCGTCATCACCGAAGAGAAAGAATGGATCCGGCTGAACACCTCCCGAACGATCAAGCCGGGCTCTCCGCTGGACTTCTCCGGCATGCTCGACGCGCCCGCAGGCAAATACGGCCGGGTCGTCGTCGCGCCGGACGGCCATTTCACTTTCGAAAAGGCACCGGAAAAACGGATTCGTTTCGTCGGCGTGAACCTCTGCAATCGTGCACAGTTTCTCTCTCACAAGGAGAGTGATGAACTCGCAGAACGACTGGCGCGGCACGGCTACAACGCGATCCGCCTCCACCATCACGACAACCTTCTCGTGAAAAAAGAGGCGCCGGATTCGCTGACCATCGATCCGGAGATGCTCGACCGGCTGGAATACCTCTTCGCCGCCTGCCGCAAACGGGGAATCTACATCACGACCGACGTCTTCGTCAGCCGCAGATTGAAAGCGGGCGACAACATTCCGGAATGGGTTCCGAACGGGAAAGGATATCAGATGAAGGCGCTGCTGCCGATCAGCCGCGCGGCGATGGAGAACTGGAAGGAGTTCGCCCGCCGCTGGCTCGGCCACCGCAATCCCTACACCGGCATGACCTGGGCGGAGGACCCGGCGCTCTATATCGTGAGCTTCACCAATGAAAACAATCTCGACGCCAAACTTTCCGTGGAACCGGGTATCGCCGAACAATACCGCAGACGGTATCCCCAATGGCTGGCCCGGCACCATCCGGGAGAAAAACCGGGAAATACAGGGCCGACAGACCGCCGCTTCCAGGAATTTCTCTACACGCTTCAGCATGAGAGCATTCTGGAGCAGGCGAAGTTCCTCAAAGAGGAGCTCGGTCTCAAGGCGCTGCGCACCGACCTCAACATGCACAACAAGATTCCACTGGCGCTCAGCCGCGAAGAACTCGACACGGTCGATGACCATAAGTATCAGGATCATCCGCGTTTCCCGATCAACCCATGGAAACTGCCCGGCCTCTACCGTCAGCGTTCCAGTATCAGTGACCTCGGCAACGAGGTGCCGGAACAGCTTTTCGTCGCGCGCCTCTTCGGGAAACCGTTCAGCATCACCGAATACAAGTTCTGCGTTCCCAACCAGTTCCGCTCCGAAGGCGGGCCGGTGATCGGCGGATACGCCGCATTGCAGAACTGGGATGCACTCTATCAGTTCGCCTGGTCGCACAACGACCGGAACATCCGGCAGGATATGCCCATCAGTACTTTTGACTTTGCCAACGAGCCGCTGGCCCAGCTCTCCGACCGGCTGGTGATGCTGCTTTTCCGCCGCGGCGACGTGTCGCCTTCGAAGGAGCGTTTCGCCTGGAACGTGCCGAAGAACTTCTGGAACTCCGACATGCCGCTGGAGTATCCGCTCGACTTCAGCCGCCTCGGGCTGATCGCCGGAATCGGAACCGTGGTCGACAACCGGCAAGTTCCCGGCGTTCAGGTCATTTCGGCAAACGCGGCGGCGGGGAAAGCTCCCCTCCCCGACCGAAAGATTCAGGCGCTCCGGCAGACGCTGCTCCGGACCGGAGTCGCAGAGAGTTCCACCGGAGAGCTCCGGCTCGACTCCCGGAAAAACACGCTGGCGATTCAAACACCGCGCACCCTGAGCGCCACTCTCGCCTCCGGCAATCTCACTGCAGGAGCGTTGACGGTGAGACAGGTTACCTACCCCACAACGGTGAGTGTAAGCTCGCTCGATGACGCTCCGGTCGCCCGCAGCAGCAAACTCCTGCTCTTCCACCTGACCGACGTGCTCGACAGCGGAACCACCTTCAAAGGGGAAAAAAGACAATATCTGCTCAAATGGGGCAAACTCCCGCACCTCGTCCGCCGCGCCCCGGCGAAGGTTTCGCTCAAGCTCGACGGCGAAGCGACGCCGAAAGTGGAAGCACTCCGGCTCGACGGAACGGTCTGCGGCGTGGTCAAATCCTCTTTCCGCAACGGCACACTCTCCTTCACCGCCGATCCCGGAAGCTTCCCCGGCGGCGTCATGGTCTACTGGATCACCCGCGGAACGCAGCAGGAGAACTGATTCCATGCGAAACGCGTTTCTGCTGAAACTCCGCCCCGGCTGTGCCGAAGAGTATCGCCGCCGCCACGCCGCAATCTGGCCGGATATGCTCCGCGCCCTGCGAAACGCCGGCGTGGCGAACTACACCATCTGGCTGGATTCCCGAAGCGGCACGCTCTTCGCGCAGCGCATCGTTGCGGCCCCGGAACGACTCGACGCGTTGCGCCGCGATCCGGTATTCCAGCGCTGGCAGGAATCCATGGCCGAACTGCTCGAACCGGATCCGGACGGTTGCGGACCGGTCACGGTTCCGCTGGAAGAGTTGTTCCATCTGGATTAAGCGCCATCCCCCATTCTATTTGCAAGTCATTGACAGAAAAATGAGAAAAGAAGATTCCCCGGTTCTCCTCGAACAGATTCCCGTCGGCACCGCCTGGGCCGGCCACAAAGTGAACTTTGCCCTCCTGACCACGCCGCCCCGGCAGTATGCAGGGTACTACAACGCCGAACGGCAACTGGTCATCGCCACCCGCACTCTCCCCTCCCCCGACTGGGAGTACCGCAAACTTGACACTGCAGTCGGCTGGGACTCGCACAACACGATTCAGCTCTTCTGCGACTCGACCGGATGTCTGCACATCGCGGCGAACATGCACGCCTCGCCTCTCCTCTATTTTCAGATGAAGCGGCCACACGATCTTGCCTCGATCGAGCAGGTTGGCTCCCTGATCGGGAACTGCGAAGAACGCTGTACCTACCCGCGCTTTCTCACGGGTCCAGCGGGGGAGATGATCTTTCACTATCGATACGGTGCAAGCGGTTGCGGCAATGAAATCTACAACGTCTACGACGCGCAAACCGGGCGCTGGTCCCGCCTGCTCGATCAGCCGCTCACCTCCGGCAACGGCAGGATGAACGCCTACTTCTTCGGTCCGGTCGCCGGTCCGGACGGCTTCTACCACCTCGCCTGGGTCTGGCGGGACAACGGCGACTGCGCCACCAACCACGATCTCTGCTACGCCCGCAGCCGCGATCTGCGCCACTGGGAAAATTCGGCGGGCACGCCCCTTTCCCTGCCGATGACCAGCGATTCCCCCGGAATCGTCGTCCTTCCGACGGCGCCCCGCGGCAGCGGCCTCATCAACATGTGCGGCAGCATCGGCTTCGACGGCGGGAAACGGCCGATTCTCTCCTTTCACCTGTACGACCGCGACGGCGCGAGCCGCATCTTCACCCTCCGTCTGAATCCGGACGGCCAGCATCAGCTCGTTCCACACGGGAACTGGCCGAAGGCGGAACGGTGGGAGTTCTCCGGCGGCGGTTCAATCCGGCAGATGGTATTTGCGCCGCCGGTCCGGTTCCAGCCGGACGGCACGCTCCTGCAGGATTTTGAATTCGTCGGGCGGAAATCCGGCTGCTGGCTGCTCGATCCAGTGACGCTCAAGACGCGCGAAACCCTCCCGCCACGCACCACCTGTCCAGCCGGACTGCAGACGATGGAGCAGTCCTTCCCCGGCCTCATCCGGAACTGGCTCCCGGATGCCGGATGTTCCGGCGAACCGGGGGTGAGCTGGTTTCTCCGCTGGGAGACGCTCCCGGCCAACCGCGACCAGCCCCGGCAACCGCCGCTGCCGGAACCGACCCGGCTCACCGTCTGCAAGGTAAAACTGCCCGAATAAGCTCCTGCACAATCAATTCCGGAGGGGATCCAGCGCCGGCGGCAGAGCGAACACCACATCGCCGACACCACGGAACTCGCAATCCTTCAGAGAGTAAGGCAGGAAAAAGGCATCGCCGCGATGAAGTTCCAGCGTTCCAGCGGAATCGGTGAGTTCGAGATCCCCCGCAGTCACCACACCGGCCCGGTGACGATTCTCCCGGTTGAAGAAGCGGTATGTTCCGCGACAACGGAGAAGCTGAACCTCGAAATACCGGGCAATCCGCCCGGGAATGATGCGGGAGAGTGATTCATCCATCCTCTCTGGCTCCGGCGTGCAACGGGCGCGCAGCGCCGCCTCCGTTTCAGAGACGAAGTCGAAACTCTTCAGGGCATCCAGCGGCTCGGCGCCGCTCCAGCGTTCCGCGTCGGAGAGCCGCTGGGTTCCACAGAAGAACTCCGGCTGAACCACCAGGTCACTCGGCTCCATCACCTCGATCAGTGTGACGCCGCAACCGATCGCATGCGGCGTGCCGCCGGGCACGATGAAGCAGTCGCCGGGGCGGACCGCCAGTTTGTGCAGCATCCCCTGCCCCGTGGGGAACGCTCCAGCCAGTGCTTCGCGACAGAAACGCTCCCGATCCAGCCGCTCGTTGAATCCGAAGAGCAGGTAGGGAGCTTCCCCCTCGACCTCGCGGGTCGAAATCACATACCACGCCTCGGTCTTGCCAAACTCCGAATGAAAGTACCGCCGGGCGTCCGGCACGCTCGGGTGAACCTGAATCGGCAGCCGCTCGGCGGCGTCGAGAATCTTCATCAGCAACGCGGCATTTGCGCCATACTTCGCCGCATGTTCCCGCCCCAGCGTCTCCTCCGGATTGGCCGCGAGCCAGTCGCCGAACAGCATCTCCCGACCCGCCGCCGCCACCCGGCTCAGCCCCTGCTCCGCCGCCGGATACTGCGGGTTGTTCGCCGGGGAAGTCGAAGCGATCCAGTCCTCGGGGAAATGGCCGTCCTCCGCCCTCTCCGCCCGCCGGAGCAGATCGATGCCGCTCCCTCCGCGATAGACCCGCCACACCCGGTTCGGCAGAAATTTCACAGCTCCGGTCATCTTCCTTTTCCTCTCTTTTTTCAAAATCTCGGTTGAATTTTATTTGTATTATAGTATAATATAATATAACAAATAAAAAAAACAAGCATCCCCCGCAACGTCCAGAGAGGAGAGAGCCATGAAAAATCGTGCGGAACTCTACGCATCGGGAATCGACAAACTGCTGAAATACAAATTCGCGCAGAAGCGGATGACCGGCTGGTTCGAATACCAGGAGCTGAAGATGGAGGTTCGCCGGAAGTTCGCGAATCCCGACGCGCCGGAACATCAGCCCGCCATCCTCTGCGAATGCATCCGGCGCATGAAACTCTCCATTCCGGCTGGAAGCGTGATCGCCGGCACGCAGGATGACGCATTCAGCCCGAGCTACGCGCTGATCAATCCGGCCTTCCAGGTGGAGACCTTCGCCGGATACTGCGACCCGGTCGCCATCTACGACGATCTCGAACCCGACGCGGAATTCCCGCGCGAACGGGTGGAAAAGGTCCGCCGCTACTACCGTGAAACGCCGTTCGTCAAAGCGCTGGAACAGGTCTACGCCCGCACCGGAAAACTCACGCAGGAGGTCGCCTTCTTCGTCGAACCGGTGACCGGCCACACCATTCCGGACCTTCGCCCGATCCTCGCACACGGCATCGAAACGCTCCCCTTCGCCCCGGAAGCGAAAGGAATCCGCGCCTCGCTGGAGGCGGCGGAGATCCTCGCCGGGCGCTACGCCGAACTGGCGGAAAAACTCCAGCAGGAGCGCGCCGCCGATCCGGATGAAGTGCTCCGGCTCAAAGGCATCGCCGCCGCCTGTTCGCACGTGCCGGCACAGGGTGCACGCAATCTGCACGAAGCCATTCAGAGCGCGGCACTGCTCTGGCAGGTGATGACCCTCGAACAGGCCCCCAACCCCTACGCCTTCTCGGTGGGCAACCTCGACCGGATCCTCGCGCCCTATCTCAAGGACACGCCGGCGGATGAGGCGGTTCAGCTGGTCCGCAGTTTCCTCGCCTTCCTGATGGTCGGGGAACGGTGCTGGGCGATTTCGCAGAACATCATGGTCGGCGGTCGCGATGAAAAGGGCAACGACCTCACGTCAGCCATGTCGTACCATGTGCTAGAAGCGTTCCGCATCTCCAACAATCCCCAGCCCGCACTGTCGGTGAAACTCCACCGGGGCACCCCGGAACAGCTCTATCAGGCGATGGGCAATTTCTTCTTCACGCCCGGCCACTCGACGCCATCGCTCTTCAACGACGACATGATGTTCCGCATCCTCGAGCGCAAGGGTATCGCTCCGGCCGACATGCCGGATTACTCGATCGCCGGCTGTCAGGAGCCGCTCATCATGGGCAAAGAGAGCGCCAACACCACCAACAGCTGGCTCAATCTGGCCAAGGTGCTGGAGCTGACGCTCAACGACGGCTGTTCCCTGCTCTCCGGCGCGAAACTCGCCCGGAACACGCAGGAGCTCGGCTACGCCTCGCACGAAGCGCTGCTGGCCGATCTCGAAACGGCGTTCTTCCGCCAGCTGGAGTGGATCTTAAAGCAGATGGAACAGGCCGCCAACGGTTGCACGGAAGCGATTGCGTTGCAGGCGGTCCCCTTCACTTCAGCGCTGATGGAGGGGCTCAAGAGCGGGTACGACATGCGCGACGCGCATCACCCGGGGGTGACCTACCATGCCAGCGGCTGTCTGATCCACGGCCTCAGCGTCGTTACCGACTCGCTGGTCGCAGTCCGTCACGGCCTTGCGGAACGAGCCGGCTTCGCGCAAGAACTGCTCGAAGCGCTGCGGAAAAACTTCTCCGGCGCCGAATCGTTCCGCGCCTATCTGCAGGGGCTGCCGAAATATGGCAACGACGATTCCGAACCGGATGAGCTTGCGGTACAGCTGGCGCACCGCGTCAGCGATCTGGTTCACGCGCTCCGCAATCCGGCGGGCAGCCCCTTCCTGCCGGACTTCTCCACGCCGAGCACCCATCTCCTGTACGGCTACCATGTGGGAGCGACGCCGGACGGGCGGCCGGCGCGGGAGATGCTCGGGTACGGCATCGACCCGCGGCGCGAAAGCGCGCACAGCGGCAGAATCGATCAGCTTCTGAGCGAACGGAAGATCAACTTCGGCGATTTCCTCGGCGGCTACGCTTCGCACCTCGGCATCTCGCCGGAGGTGTTCCGCAACGGCCGGGACATTCCGGAGAAGATGAAGATTTTCACCGAAAAGATCATCAAACCGCTCTTCCGGTTCCATGACGAAGTGGAAAATTCCCCCTACTACGTCTATTTTAATATCGATTCGAAGCGGAATCTACGCAAGGTGCTCGCCGAACCGGAAAAATATGCCCCGAACGGCGTCTACATCATGCGGATTCACGGGACGTTTGTAAACTTTCTCGACCTTTCACCCGCCATCCAGAACGACATCATCGCCCGTCTGGATGCGGATGAAACCGTCGCGTAATCACAGCAGGACAGGATGATATGCAGCTCACGGAACAGATTTATCAAGCGTTGTTTCAAGCGGTTTTGACCGGTGAATTCCAGCCCGGGCAGCGCTTTCTGACCGAGCAGGAGGCGATGGAGCGCTTTCAGGCGAGCCGCATCACCATCCGCCGTGCATTCGCCCGGCTCGAAGAAAGTCACATCATCTCGCGCAAACCCAAGGTCGGCGGCATCGTCAACTCCACCTTTGCCGCCGCCGCCGGAGCGCTTCAGACCGTGGGGATGCTCGTGCCGCTGGACGACCCCTTTGCCCGGAGTTTTCTCCACACCTTCTGCCGCGAAGCCGCCCGGCGCGACGTGATCACCGCGCTCGAACCCGCCGCCACCGGCGCCGAGCAGAATCGGGCGGTCATGCGGCTGGTGCTCCACGGCGTCCGCGATCTGGTGGTCTGGGGCATCGACCGAGAACTCGATTTCAACCTCTTTCTGCGGCTGCGGATTCTCGGGGTCAATCTGGTCTTCTTCGACCGGATTCACCCGGGAAAAATCGCCGATTACGTCGGGCTGGACAACGAAGCGGCGGTCCGCCTGCTGATCCGGCGGGCTGCGGCGGAGAAAATCCGGCACATCTTCTTCGCCGATCCCTGTGCGCTCGACATCGACACCAGCCGGGAACGGCGGGAGTTCTGCCGGAAGGCGTGTGCCGCACACCAGATCGACTTCACCGAAGGGGTTCCGGCCCCCCTCCCGCCCGGAAGCGCCATCTTCGCGGTCAACGACCCCGCCGCGCTCCGCTATCTCCACTGCGGAGTGCCGCTCTTCAGCATCGACGGCACCCCGGAAGCGCAGGCCGCCGGCATTGTCAGCTGCCGCCAGCCGATGGACAAACTGGCCAAAGCCTGTTTTCAGGCATTGCGGAACCAGCGGAAACAGGGCGAAACCTGGGTCGCTCACGATCACCGGATCGCCCCGGAGGAACCGAAGGGATGAGAATCTTCGACTCCGGTTACAGCAACGACTTCGACGGTCCGGGGACCCGGCTGGTCTTCTACCTCAAGGGATGCAACTTCCGCTGCGACTGGTGCGGCGCGCCGGAGAGTCTCTCCGCGGAACCGCAGACGCTCCATTATCCGGAGCGGACCGTCATCGCCGGGCGCGACCTCTCGCCGGAAGCCGTGCGGGACAAAGCCGTGGCGGCGCGGGATTTCATCTCCGGCGTCACCTTCGGCGGCGGCGAACCGACGCTCCAGAGCGCGGAACTGCTCACCGCCCTCGCCCTGCTCCGGGAAGCGGGAATCCATACCGCGCTGGAGAGCAACGCCTCCACCCCCGCCTACCGGGAGGCGGTTCTGGCGGCGGACTGGATCTTTTCGGACCTCAAAACGGCGAATGAGCAGATGTTTCAGACGAAAATTCACCCCGGTCCGGTCCGGCTGGAACAGGTGTTCGACAACCTCCGGTTCGCGGCGGAGCACAAGCCGGATTTCGTCCTCCGGATTCCGGTCATCTCCGGCGTAAACGATATTCCGGAAGAACAGGCCGCCCTGCTCGAAGTCTGCCGGGATCTGCAGGCCCGGCGGCCGTACGGACCGCTCCGGGTCCAACTGCTCCGCCAGCACCATATCGCCCTGCCCAAGTACCGCGCCCTCGGCGTGGACTACCCCTGTGAAGGGGCGACACCGCCGCCGCGGGAACTTCTCGAGCATTTCGCCGCTCTGCTGAACGAAAACAAGATGCAAGCAACTCTGTTTGGATGGTATCTATGAAAACCACTCTGGGAATCGATCTCGGCACCACCAAGGTTGCCGCCGTCCTCCTCCGGGAGGATCACACCACCTCCGCCGTCGCCTCCATGGCGCATGAAGCCGCCCTCCCCGCCGAACCCGGCGGCGCGGAACAGAATGTGGAGAAAATCTTCGACTGTGTCGCCGCGCTCCTCGCCCGGCTGCCCGCCGCGGAATTGCAGAACCTCTCCGCCATCGGCGTCACCGGGCAGATGCACTCGGTTCTGCTCGGCGGTCCGCTGGGAATCACGCCGCTCATCACCTGGCAGGATCACCGCTGCGGCGAGGAGCGGCTGCGCCGTTTCCACCAGCGTTCCAGCCTCTCCCTGCGGGAGGGGTTCGGCGGCGCCACACTCGCCCGGCTCGCGGAAGCGGGGAAACTCGACGGCTGGACCTTTGCCGCTCCGCTCGCCGACTATCTGGTCGCCCGCCTCACCGGCAACAGCCGCATCCTCAGCGACCCCACCCATGCGGCAAGCTGGGGCCTCTATGACGCCGCCGCGGGGGAGTGGAACTTCGCCGCCGCCGAAGCGCTGGGAATTCCCCGCACCCTTTTGCCGGAACTCCGCCCCTGCGGCTCCGCCGCCGGCAACGTCTCCCCGGAAGCCGCCGGGCGCTTCGGTCTGAAAGCCGGGACTCCGGTCATCGTCGCCATCGGCGACAACCAGGCTTCGATCCTCAGCTCCGGCGAAAATCCGGAAGAAAAACTCCATCTCACCCTCGGCACCGGCGCACAGCTTTCGCTGGTGACCGACAATCCGCCGGAACAATGTTCGGAGCGGATCGAAGCGCGCCCCTTCCCCGGGGGCCGCACCCTGCTGGTTGCGGCCCCTCTCTGCGGCGGCGCCGCCTTCGCCTGGCTGGCCGACACGGTCAACACCTTCCGCAAGGAGCTGGGGGAACCGGAACTCCCCCGCGGCGAACTGCTCGACCGACTCGACGCGCTCGCCCTGGCAGAGCTCCGGCGCGGAGAACCGGAGCTGACCGTCACCCCGAACTTTCTCGGCGAACGGTGGAATCCGGCTCTGCGCGGCGAAGTCAGCGGCCTCACCCTCACCAATGCGACGCCCGGCAGTCTCGGCGCGGCGCTGGCGCTCGGCATCGTCCGCAATCTCAAAGCGGGCTTCGCCCCGGAGCTCATCGCCGGGAAACGGGAGGTTATCGGCTCCGGGAACGCCGTCCGGCTGCTGAAAAGCATTCAGTGGGCAATCCGTCATGAGTTCGGCCTGCCGCTCCGCCTGCCGGATACCCGGGAAGAGGCGGCCACCGGAGCCGCGCTTCTGGCGCAGAACTGACTGGCCGGAGTGCGGATTCCCGTAAAATTCCGGGAACTTGCAGATGGACCATCGCTCCGCTCTTGTAATTTCACCGCAAGTCCGATATATTAATAGAATCGTCACGACGCCGGAATGTCGGCGCCGTCAGAAGAATCAGCAGATTCAACCGGAGCCGCATTTCCGAAAAAACCGGCTCCGGCTTTCTTTTCCGGAGAAATTTCAGTGGACATTTCAACCAGACATATCTGGCAGATCGCCTGGCCGGTTCTGGTCAGCGCGCTGATGCAGCATCTGATCGGCCTGGTCGACACCGCCTTTCTCGGCCGGGTCGGAGAAATCGAACTCGGCGCCGCCGCCATCGGCAGCATCTACTTTCTCGCGCTCTTCATGCTCGGATTCGGCTTCAGCATCGGCAGTCAGATCCTGATCGGGCAACGAAACGGAGCCCGCAAATTCCGCAGCATCGGCAGAATTTTCCTCTCTTCGGCCAGTTTTCTTCTGATGCTGGCGCTGGGGATCTGTCTGCTTTCCAAGCTTTTCACCCCCCGCCTGCTGCCGTTATTCATCCGCTCCGAGGCGGTCTGCGACGCCGCGCTGACCTATCTGGACTGGCGGATCTACGGGCTCTTCTTCTCCTTCGCCGGAGTCCTCTTCCGCGCCTTCTTCGTCGGCATCACCCGGACCCGGGTGCTGACCATCAACGCGCTGATCATGACTCTCAGCAACGTGGTGCTCAACTATCTTCTGATCTTCGGCAAGTTCGGCTGTCCGGAAATGGGAATTGCAGGGGCCGCCATCGCTTCGGTCGCGGCGGAAGCGATCTCTCTTCTCTTCTATCTCCTCTACGTCAAATTCCGGGTGAACACCGCACAGTACGGGCTGGCGGAAGCGAAGTTTTTCGATCGCCTGATCCTCCTGCGGGTCTTCAACATCTCGGTCTGGACGATGCTGCAGTCCTTCTTCGCAGTCGGCGTGTGGTTCTATTTCTTCGTCGTCATCGAGCACCTGGGCGAACGGCCGCTGGCCGTGGTCAACCTCGTCCGCAGCGTCTCATCGATCCTCTTCATGCTGATCAACGCGTTTGCGGTAACCGCAAGCAGTCTGGCCAGCAACCTGATCGGCGCCGGCGAGAGCCAACGCATTCCCGGCCTCACCTGGAAGGTGACCGGCATCGCCTACGCGGCGCTGCTGCCGCCGCTGCTCTTCTCGGTGATCTTCCCCGAACTGGTGCTGCGCATCTATACCGACAATCCCGAACTCATCGCGGCCTCCTGCTCCACGCTCTACGTCATGGCGGTCGGGCACATGCTGCAGGCTCCCGCCAACGTCTGGTTCAACGTGGTTTCCGGCGTCGGGAAAACCCGCGCCGCACTCGGAATCGAACTCTTCACCCTGCTGGTCTACACCATCGCCGTCTATATCATCGGCCAGCTGCTGCGCCTGAACGTGGCCTGGTGCTGGACAACCGAAATTCTCTATCCGGCGGTCATCCTGGCACTCTCCTTCGGCTATCTCAAACGCTGTCTGCGGCAGGGGAAAAATCTCGAGGTCTGAACCGCCCGGAGCCGGATACAGAAAGAAAAACGGACGGAAGCACCTGTGCCGCCGTCCGTTTTTTCTTTTCCGGAATTTTCCGTTATCTGCCTAGTTTGCGCAGATACTTGCGATAGGCATCCTCATTCATCATATCGTCCAGCTCGGAGCTGTCGAAGTTGATCAGCCGGCAGAGCCAGCCCTTCTCCTCCGGAGACTCATTGATCAGCCCCGGCTCGTCTACCAGCGCCTCGTTGACCTGCGAAACCGTGCCGCTGATCGGCGAATAGATATCGGAAGAACTGTTGACCGATTCCACCTCGCCGAGACGGTCGCCGATGATGAAGTCATCCTCCTCCTCCGGCAGTTCGACATAGGTGATGTCGCCGAGTTCGTCGGCGGCGTATTCGGAAATACCGACGGTCGCCTCATCGCCGACAATTTCAACCCATTCGTGGTCTTCGGTGTAATACTTCATTCGTTTCTTCCTCTATCTGATGTTCTCCCCGGGGATACAAATGTTCCGCCCGGTCAGCATGGTTTGTCTGCTTCCGCAGTAATGAATCACAAATCATATAAAAATCAAGCTGGATTGCGCGATTTTTCCGAAAAATTCCCGAAATCAGCCGTGAAACGCGATCATGCACACCAGTCCGGCGATGCCGATCAGCAGCAGGATCCCGGAAAAGACCGTCCCGAGAATGGAAAAAAGTTTTTTGGAATTCTTCTCGCAGATTCCTCCGATTCCAAGTCCGAGCGGCACGATCGACGCGAAGAGCGCCCCCATCATGAAGCAGACCGGCAGCAGCATCTCCGGCCCCGGCGCCGCCCCGTGAGGCGAATGCCGCTGCGTCTCCAGCGTCAGCGAAACACAGATGCAGAACGAGACGAAAAAGACCACGCCCAGCAGAATGCTCAACACGAACGAAACAATCCCGACCCGGGAGTGCTTCTCCGGCGGAAGTTCGACACCATCCAATTCAGGAAAAATCTCAGTCATTTTTTCTCCTTGCCTTCCATCCCCGTTGCTGTTTCATACAATAACACCACTCCGGCGTTCCTGCAACCGGAAGAGAGTGGATTTCATCCGCGCCGGCGCTCGCAAGCGGTGACCGCGTTGCTCATGAGCATCGCAATCGTCATCGGCCCGACACCGCCGGGAACCGGCGTGATCGCCCCGGCCACCTCCACCGCCTCGGCAAAATTGACGTCGCCGACCAGACGGTTCTTCCCTGTCGCCGGATCCGGAATCCGGTTGATCCCGACGTCGACCACCGCCGCGCCCGGCTTGATCATGTCGCCCCGGACGAATTCCGGCTTGCCGATTGCGGCGATCAGAATGTCCGCGTCACGGGTGTATTTTGCAATGTCCGGCGTGGCGGAGTGGACGACCGTCACCGTCGCATTGGCCCCCTTCGCCTTCTGCATCAACATCGCCGCCAGCGGCTTGCCGACGATGTTCGAACGGCCGATCACCACCGCGTGGCGGCCGGAGGTCTCGATGCCGGAGCGCTCCAGCAGCACCAGAATGCCGCGGGGGGTGCAGGGTTGAAATCCATCCTTTTTGCCGATCAGCAGCCGGCCAACGTTCCGCTCGTGGAAGCAGTCGACATCCTTCTCCGGGTCGATCGCGGCGATTACCTTTTCCTCATCGATCTGCTTCGGCGGCGGCGACTGCACGAGAATGCCGTCGATTTTCGAATCGGCGTTCAGTTCGGCGATCAGGGCAAGCACCTGCTCCATCGTCGCGTCGGCGGGGAGCACCCGTTTCTCCGAATAGATGCCAAGCTCGGCGCACTTCTTCACCTTGGAATTGACGTAGACCTGCGATGCGGGATCGTCGCCGATCAGCACCACCGCCAGTCCGGGCGTACACCCCTTCGCCTTCAACGCTTCCACCCGGCGCGCGGTCTCCTCGTTGACCTGCCGGGCAATCTCCTTGCCGTCGATAATTTTCGCCGCCATGACACCCTCGAAACAGTAAATTTTTGATTTGGTTTGATTCTGCTGCAAAAGATACCACAGAAACACGCCGTTTTCAAGGCGCAGTCGGAAAAGTGAACGAAAACTGCGCCTCTGCGGCAACGGTTCCCGGACTGGCGCTTTTCCGTTCGCGGTGATATAGTATACAGTGAATGTTGTAAGATGGGAGAGTGATGCGATGAAGAAGAGTTCCCGAACCGATACCGCCCCGCTGGAATTCCGGCATATCCGCTCCCCGCTGGGGGAAATCACACTTGCCGGGCGGGGAGAGTTCCTGACCGGGGTGGAATTCCTTGATCAAACTCCCTCCGCCCTTCCCGCGGAAAGCGGACACACCGGCTCCTCCCTGTCGGTGCTGAAAGCGGCGGAACAGTGGCTCGAACGCTATTTCGAGGGGGAGGATCCGGGCGAAACGCCGCCGATTCATCTGACCGGCACCCCTTTCCGCCTCGCCGTCTGGGAACAGCTGCGCCGCATTCCGCGCGGGGAAACCACCACCTATGGAGCCATCGCCGCCGAACTCGCCCGGCAGCTGGGAATCCCGCGCATGTCGGCGCAGGCGGTCGGCGGTGCGGTCGGTCACAATCCGGTCGGCATCCTGATTCCCTGCCACCGGGTGGTCGGCAGCGACGGGAACCTGACCGGATTCGCGAGCGGACTCCGGCGGAAGTTCCGGCTTCTCGCGCTGGAAGGGCTTGACATGTCGCGCTACCCCCTCCCCCCGCCGCGCGGCGGCAGCGATCTGCGGCAAATTCCCGGCGTAGGGCCGAACATCGAACAGGATCTCTTCCGCATCGGCATCCGGCGGATTGCCGACCTCGCGGGAGAGGATCCGGAACAACTCTACCGGGACGACTGCGCGGTCAAAAGGTTTCAGGAGGACCGCTGCCAGCTCTACGTCTTCCGGCTCGCCGTCTACTTTGCGGAGCATCCGCACCCCGAGCCGGAAAAACTCCGCTGGTCCTGGTGGAAGGATCACCGGCAATAGGTCAGGCGAGGCCGCAGAAACGGCACAACGCCTCGAAGCGCTCCGCCGGGCCGGGGCCGAACTTCGCCATCGAATGCCGGATTCGTTCGAGGGATTTCTCCTGCATGTCGCCGGATTTGGAGAAGAACTTGTCGGCGAGACAGACCAGTTTTTCCGCAGGCGTCTCCGGCAGATAGTCCCGTTCCGGAATCGGCAGCTGCTGGCGACGCACCTCCTCGGCGGTGATGCCGCTGCCGGTGTGCCGCTCACAGATCCGGGCGAAGGGCTCCAGAAGCTCCTCCATGCCGCGGGCGGCGCCGTATTCGCGCAGCATCCGCGCCCCGATGATGCCGTGGGCGAGATAGGGCTCGCTCCCGGTGCAGAGAATCTTCGGCGCGTGACAGTGAACGATGCCGATGTCATGCAGCATCGCTCCGGCGGCAACCAGAGCGGGATCCACCTCCCCGCGCAACGGAGAGTGTTCCAGCAGAGAGAGCGCCTTCTCCCGCACCTGCGTGCTGTGCTTGAGCAGAAGCCGCCGGAGCGGGGTATCCTCCGGGTAGAAGAACCGGAGGATCTCCAGCGGCTCGATCCGCGTCGTCTCAGAGCCGGACAAGTTCATACTCCCGGACGCCGAGGCCGATCTTCTCGGCGTGTTCGAGCTGGATTCTCCAGTTGGTCGAAGGCGAAACGTCATGGAAGTGGTCGCCTGTGTGAACGGCGCTCTCCGCGAGCAGCGAACCGGGATTCGGCGTACAGCGGTTGACCGCGTCCGCGCAGGCCTGGTCCAGCGCCACCGGGTCAAACGAGGCGAACATGCCGACGTCGGGCACGATCGGGGCGTCGTTCTCCGGATGGCAGTCGCAGAACGGCGAAACATCCATCACAATGCTGATGTGGAAATTGGGCCAGCCGTGCACCACGGCGAGAGCATATTCGGCCATCTTCTTGTCGATCAGCCCCTCCTTCTGCCCCCAGGAGGGCTGGATCGCATCTTTCGGGCAGACACCGATGCAGCGGCCGCAGCCGACACAGCGGGAGTGATCGATCTCCGCCTTTCCGTCGCGGAAAGTCGGCGCATTGTGTGCGCAGATGCGGGCGCAGGCGTGACAGCCGATGCAGAGCGAGCGATCCACCGTGGGTTTGCCGTCGCAGTGCTGCTCCATCTTCCCGGCGCGGGAACCGCACCCCATGCCGAGATTCTTGATCGCGCCGCCGAATCCGGTCATTTCATGCCCCTTGAAGTGATTGAGCGAAAGGATGATATCGGCGTCCATGATGGCGCGCCCGATCTTCGCTTCGTGCACCAGTTCCCCGTTCGGCACCGGCACGGCAACATCGTCGGTCCCCTTGAGGCCGTCACCGATGATGACGTGACAGCCGGTCGCATAGGGGGAAAATCCGTTGAGATAGGCGGTCTCGATATGTTCAAGAGCGTGTTTCCGGGAGCCGACGTAGAGGGTGTTGCAGTCGGTGAGGAAGGGGCGGCCGCCGCGCTTCTTGATCTCATCCGCGACGGTGCGGGCGAAGTTGGGGCGCAGGAACGAGAGGTTGCCCGCCTCGCCGAAGTGAATTTTAATCGCGGCGAAGCGATCCTGGAAATCGATCGAATCGATTCCGGCCCGTTTGATCAGTGCGGCGAGTTTCTGCTGGAGGTTCTGCCCTTCCGGACGAACCCGCATATCGGTGAAATAGACTTTTGCTTTTTCCATGGTTGTCTCCTCGATGAGCATGATATAAGATACCGTGTCATCGAAACTCTTGCAAGCCGGATTCCGGGAAAGCGCAGAAAACTTTTCTCCGCCGCACGGAGAAAGTTGTACGTACAACTTCAGAAAATCGCGCTCTTTTTTTCAACATTTTTTCGTTCCGGAGTTGTTTTCTGTCACCGGAATTCCTATAATTAAAGCAGAAACAACGGAAAAGATGGGAAAAAACGATGTCTGTACAACCGAAATACCAGCAGATCCGGGAGGAGCTGACGCGGGAGATCGCCGCCGGAGTGTTCGCCTCCGGGGAAAAGCTGCCGACCGAGGAGCATCTCGCCCGCCAGTTCGGCGTCGCCCGGCAGACGGTGCTCAAGGCGCTCGACGCCATGAAGCTGGAAGGGGTCATCACCTCCGAGCGGGGCCGCGGCACCTTCGTCGCCGTCACCCACGGCCGAAGGCGGAGCGCGCAGGAGAACTGCCGCCAGCTGGTCTTCATCAGCTCCAATCTGGAGGAGTCCTTCGGTCACCGGGTGCTGCTGGGAGTGGAACGGGCCGCCCGTCAGATCGGCTGCTCCCTGGTCACCTGCAACACGCGCAACGATTCGGAACGGGACGCGGAATATCTGCGCCGGGCACGCAACACCGGCGCCGACGGCATCATTCTGCTGCCCTATCTGCGCCATCCCAACGGCGAGCTGGTCAGCCGGGTGGCGGAGAGCGTTCCGCTGGTCTGCGTGGACAACATTCCGCCGGGGGTGACGGTGCCGCTGGTGACGACGGACAACTTCCGGGCGGCTCATGACGCGGTGCTCCGGCTGATCGACATGGGGCATCGCAACATCGGCTTCATTCTGAGCCGGATGGAGTATGCCGCGGCGCCCGGCTCCATCGGGGACCGTTACCGGGGATACCGGCGGGCGCTGGAAGAACGCGGCATTGAATTCCGGCCGGAGTGGGTGGCGGAGCTGGGGCCGCATCTGGCGGAAGCGCGCCCGCAGGACATCGGGCTGGAGTTGTACGGATATCCGGCGATGCACCGGCTGATGAGCTGCGAAGTACCGCCGACCGCAGTGCTGCTGCTGTGGGACGAACTGGGCCCGGGGGCGCTGGCGGCGATCCGCAACGGCCGGCGGCGTGTTCCGGAGGACTTTTCGCTGCTCGGCTTCAACGACGACGATCTGTGCAGTCTCACCAATCCGATGCTTTCGAGCGTCCGCCAGCCGGCGGAGGAGCTGGGCGAGACGGCGGTGCAGCTGTTGGACGACATGCGCCGGGGCATCACGCCGCCGCCGGTGACCCGTCTAAAAAACCATCTGATCCTGCGTGACAGCATTGCCGCGCGTTGTGAATTTGAACACTCCACCAACCTAAAAGAAAGGATTTCGTTATGAGCATTGCCCGTTCCATTCCAACCCGGCAGGGGAAACGATCTTCCTTTACGCTTATCGAACTTCTCATCGTAATCGCCATCATTGCAATCCTCGCGGCGATGCTGCTGCCGGCGCTGAACAAGGCACGGGAAACCGCGAAGGCTTCCACTTGCGTCAACAACCTCAAACAGCTTACCACCGCGATGTTTCTATACGCGGATGATCACGACGGCTGGACAATCCCTAACTACCGGGCGAATATCACCGGCTGGGGACGCGTCAACAACAACTACTGTTTTTTTCCCAGATATCTGGCCCGCACCGCAGCAGCCTGCCCCACCGACCCGGTTCTGCCGAGCCAGCAGAATGCATATTACGGAATTTACGGAATGTATATTTTCGGCAAAGACGACAATGTTTTGAACAGTGATGTACAGACGATACTGGGAAATGGCTCGTGCAGGACAATAGAAGAAAAATCGGATCGGGTCAGTTACCGCCCGTCCGCCGTCAAACACAGCAGCAAAACCGTTTTTTTCGCAGACAACCGAGCCTCCATTCCGTTCAATGCCTACCCGCTCGGCGCCGGCAGTTATGTTTTTTCACCGACCACAATACTTGACTCGAACTGCCGGGCGGGAGTCACGCTGATTCATTCGGGAAAAAGCGGAGCAGCGTTCTTCGACGGGCATGTCAATCTTCTCAATGAAAATCAATTAAAGGGCAATGTCAACAACAAATTCACTCTGCTTTTCAACGAACATTTCGTCCAGTTGTAACATGAGTACCGTTCATGACGACAGATGAAGGAAAGGTATCGCATGAAAAATTCGACCGTTTCAGTTCTCACGGCGCTGCTCGCCTCTGGCCTGGCCTGTGCAACCGGGGCCCCGGTTCAGGTGGACCGTTTCGGACAATATACCGGGGAAAACTGGCCAGGGAAAATCACCTCCGATCAGCAGCTCCGCGAAGAAGCAGCGGCAGAAGAGGTGCAGCTCATCCGGTTCGACGCTTTTGACCCGCAGCGTTTCGATCGTTACGGTGGAATCCTTGACGGTCAGAAATTCCGAGCAACGGGCTTTTTCCGCCTGGAGAAGGTCAGAGAACGCTGGTGGTTCATCACTCCGGAAGGAAATCGTTTTTTTCTGATCGGCTGTGACGCTCCGGACTTTTATGAAAAAGGGTACGCCACCCCATTGACGCAACCGGATGGAACGCCGCGAAACGTTTTTTTGCAACTACCGGAAGTTCCCCGAAACAATACGCCATTCAGCGCCTATTCCCGGCCGGGAATGGTCAACTTTCTCGCAGCGAACCTGCAACTGAAATATGGAGAGGATTTTCGAGAAAAGGCACTCGAAATCAACCGGAGACGTCTGATTTCTTGGGGGTTCAACAGCACACCGAAATGGGGCTGGGGAACACATATCGGCCTGCCGTTCATAGAGGATATGAATTTCCGCAAGCTCTCCCGGTTTCGCAACTATCTGCGAAACATCGACGTGTATGCTCCGGATTTTCGGGAGAATGCGGAAAAGGAAATCGTTCAACAGATCGCCCGGAGGCGACATGAGCCTCTACTGCTCGGGTATTCCACGGAAAACGAAAGCGGCCTCAGCTTTTCCATGCTCGACGGCATTGCAGCCGGAAAAAATTCTCCGATGAAGCGCGCTCTGATCGATTTCCTTTGGGAAGAGCTGGGGGAAGAGAACGTGGGCAAGCTCTTCAAAGTCACGGGAAAATTCGACCGCTCCTCCGTCGCCCGAACTCCCCGGCCGGGGATCAGGATTCCACGCCGCCAGGCCGCCGCGTTCATCCGCAAAACATCGCAACTCTATCACCGTCAACTTCGGGAAATCTACCGCAAACACGATCCGGATCATCTCTGGTTCGGTGCGGGACATTGCAAACATCAGGCGTTTGAATGGATCTATGAAGCAATTCCCTATGTCGATGCCCTTCTGCTCCACGATTACGATATTTATGCGGCCTGGAGCACTCCCATCCGCAAGCGGCTGCACGAGCTGGATAAACCCTACATCATTGCCGAATACTCCTTTGTTCAGGCAAGGCGCGGGTACCCCGCCTTCAACGGCTACGTCTGCGTTCCCGACGAAAAATCCCGGGGAACCGGATATCGCTATTTCACCGAACAGCTCGCCGCAGATCCCAATTGCGTCGGGTTCGGGTACTTTATCCTCTACGATCAGGCGGTCACCCGCCGGAGTCTTCCGCGTGGAGAAGCGTATAATTTCGGGCTGGTGAATCAGCAGGATCAGCCGTATCACGCCATGCTCGAACAGGTTCGGATCGCCAATGAGGAACTGCCCGAGATTCACGCGGGGCGCCGGCAGCCTTTTGCCGCGAATCCGGCAGACATTCTGGGCTGGAAGTCCACCCGACTGAGTCGACTGCAGGTTTTACCCGGCAGTCGCAGTCCCTACATCATCGGAGATGCCGTCATGGCGGATGAATTTTACGGCGGATGCCCCTTCCGTTTCAAGGTAAACGATGCCATCGCGACGGAATTTCTCCAGGGTCGTAAACACATATTCGTCTCAATCGGAACCATCAAGGCCGATTCGTACTTTGCAGATGCCCGGGCGACGGTTCATCTGTGGAAAAAACGGAGGGGAAGCGACTTAAACCGCTTTTTCCGCCTGGAATATTCTTTCGACAATCGGCAATTCACCCCGCTGGAAATGCGTTTTACCCTGGAACAGGAAATGGAACATGATCGTTATTCCATGACACCGGCGGAGCCGATGCCGGAAAACTGCCGCTATCTGCGGCTTTCCATCGGAGTCACGGAGCCGGAACGGGCATGGATGGCAGCGATAGCCGACTGGCGGGTTATCGAAAAAAATAAACCTCTGCAAATATCCTGTATTTCCAGAAAATAGTCCGCAGCCACCCCCCGATAAAATTCCCTTGCTTTCGATACTGCAACAGCTAAACCAGGAGTGGAAAAACATGAAAAACCATCTGATCATCATCGGCTTATCGGCAGTAAGCATACTTTTCGCCTCCACCGCCGAGCCGGCCGTCGACCGCTACGGCCAGTATACCGGCAAGGAGTGGCCGGGCAAAGTCACCTCCGACGACCAGCTCCGCGCCGACGCGGCAAAGGAGTGGCCGCGGATCCGGGACGCAAAGTTCGATCCGGCAAAGTTCGACCGGTTCGGCGGCCGCCTCGATGCCGGGAAATTCGAGGCCACCGGGCGTTTCCGCCTTCAGAAGATCGACGGGCGCCACTGGCTCATCACTCCGGAAGGGCACCGCTATTTCCTCATCGGTTGCGACGCAGTCGGATACCGGGAGGGCGGCTACTCCACTCCATTGAAAAATCCGGATGGATCGCGCCGAAGCGGTTTTGCCGAACTCCCCGACATCAAGCTGGTCCCGGATGGTCTCCCCGGCGGGAAAAAGGTCAATTTTCTCGCGGCAAACCTCGCGAAGAAATACGGACCGTCCTACTATGAAAAATCGAAGGAGGTCAATCGGAAGCGCCTGATTAGCTGGGGGTTCAACTCCACGGCCAAGTGGGGATGGGGGGAGACCTTCGATCTGCCTTATGTGGAAGACTGGACCTTCCGTACCGTCAAACTGCTGCCGCGCCGCCGGATCGACGTTTACGATCCCGGATTCGCCGCCGCCGCGGAAAAAGAGGTCGCCGCGCTGGTTGCCCGCCGCAAAGACGATCCCATGCTGATCGCCTATGCCTCGGAAAATGAGAACGGCTGGGAATACCGCGATGTTCGAGAACTGACGGCAGCCGCCCCGACCGTCGCCTCCAAGCAGGCTCTGGTGGACTTTCTGATCCGCCGCCACGGCGAAGCGAAGGCCGCCGCGCAGTTCCGGCTTTCCGGCGGACGCAAAGCGATGCTGGAAAATCGGAAGATTGTCAACCTGAATCAGAAAGACATTTCCGACTTCATCACCGAAAGTTCCCGGTATTATCACCGGATTGTCCGGGGGCTCTTCCGCAAATATGACCCGGATCATCTCTGGTTCGGCGCCTCTCACTGCCGCGGTCAGGCGGACGAGTGGATCTATGCGGCGGCGGAATTCACCGACGTGGTCATGCTCAACGAATACGACATCTACGCCTTGTGGACCGCCCGGCTGATGCCGGAACTGCGCAAACAGGACAAACCGTTCTTCATCACCGAATTCAGTTTCGTCTGCGATCAACGCGGCCTGCGCCCCTACAACTCGGTCAACACCGTGCGTGACCAGCAGGCACGGGGACTCGGCTATCGCCATTACACCGAACAGCTGGCGGCTGATCCGCTCTGCATCGGCTTCGGCTACTTCATCTTCTTCGATCAGCCGGTCATGATGCGCAGTCTGCCGATGGGGGAAAGTTTCAATTTCGGACTGGTGGACGGTACCGACCGGCCTTACGAAGAGATGATCACGGAAGTGAAACGGAGCAACTCCCGGCTGGAAGCGGTGCACGCCGGGAAAATCAAACCGTTCCGGCTGAAAAATCCGGATAAAATTCTCTTCAGCCGGACCCAGCAGAAACTGCTCGCCGATTTTCTTCCGTCAAGCTGTTCCACCTACATCGTTCAGGATACCTCCAATGCGACTGAATACTTCAGTGGATGCGAGTTACGTCTAAAAATCGATGAGAGACGTCAGGAAGCCCGACCGCAGACGCAATGTCCAGTCGGCACCGCCTATGCGGGCGACAACTCCCGATTCGGTTCGGTGAAAGCGGACTGCTATTTCTGGAAGAACCACCGCGGCAAGGAGCTGAACCGCTATTACGCGCTGGAAGGGTCCGCAGACGGCAGACATTTCTCCCCGCTGCCCCTCCGGTTCGAACTGGTCCGCCGGGCGGAGTTCGATCACTACGTCATGCGCAACGCCGAACCGATTCCGGCGGAAATCCGCTATCTGCGGCTCGTGCTCAAAGCGCCGGTGCCGAACCAGAGCTGGTCCAATCAGATTGCGGGAATCGAGATCGAACGCTGATCCCCCTCCCCTGCCCTGCCGGAATACACGGGAGCCCCGTTCCGTCGCTGTCACCGCCCGCGCGGCGGGATGGCGACGCTGGAGCGGTCGCACAACAGATAGTCCACGAGAGTATCCCGGCAGACCGGCTCGCCCGCCACCAGTTTTTCCAGCGTGTCGAACGCCCGCCGCGCCAGCTCCGCAAAGTTCTGGCAGAGCGTCGTCTGCGGCGGCGAAAGAAACTTTGAGACATCCACCATCTCCCAGGTGATCAGCGAGAAATCTTCCGGCACCCGGAAGCGGCACACCTCCAGCGAATGCAGCACCGACGCCGCTTCGCTCTCCCCCGTGTTGATGATCGCCGTGACGCCGCACTCGGCCATGCGCAATACGGCGCCGTGAAGCAAGCGCACCAGCGAATCCGGATCCCCGGGGCTGTGTTTTCCATGCACACACTCGGCAAAGGCACTCAGATTATGCACCCGCATCATCCGGTCAAACGCCTCGTGCCGGGTCCGGTTGCAGTAGGATTCCGGGTCGCCGTTGATGATCATTCCGATCCGGCGGTGTCCGTAGCCGACCAGATGGCTGACCGCCAGGTTGACCGCCTGGAACTCGTTGGAAAACACCGAATAAACCCGGTCGATGTGTCGCGCCGAATCGTTGATGCAGACCATCGGCAGATTGCGCGTCGAACCGATCTTCTCCGCCAGATGGTTGTTGAAGTCAAAGGAGATGACCCCCTCCACCGCGCGCTCATTCAGGAGTTCGATCTGATCCGCCGAGATGATCTCCAGCCACCAGTTTCGCTGCTCCGCCTCGAGCCGCAGCGCATTCAAGACGTTGATGGAGTACCATTTCAGGATGGTCCGGCTCTCCGGCAGGATCAAGGCGATCACCCGCCGGAGCGGTTTCTGCTGGTAGCCCACCTGCCGCGCCGCCTCAAACACCCGCGCCGCCGTCGCCGGCTGCACGTGCGCCCGGCGGTTCAATGCCCGCGACACGGTCGAAACATCCACCCCCGCCAGTTCGGCGATCTGCCGGATTCCGGATTCACTTTTTTTCCGCATGGAGCGTCTCCCCTCCCCTTTCCTCATAAAGTATCACCGGATTCGCCGGATTTCCATCATATTGTTGCAAATATTGTATTTTTTTGCTTATTCTTGCAGAAAAGAACCGGCGCATCAACTTGTCTTTTCGCCGGAACCCGGTTACACTATATCGAACACCGGAGGTTCCGGCCCCGGTTAAAACGCCAACAATCAAGGGGAATATCATGCCGAAAAACTTCAAATCGATGTTGATTCGAAGTGAACACAATCCCCTGTTCCGCCCGGAGGACTTCCCGTACGGCGCGGCGGAACAGGTCTTCAATCCCGGACAGGTGATGACGCCGGACGGCCGCACCATCCTGCTGTTGTCGGTCACGATGCGCAACGAGAAGTTCGCCCGCTGTCACGTGGCAGAGAGCCGCGACGGAATCCATTTCGACATCCACGAGAAACCGCTCTTCGAAGTCGATGAAACCAAACGGTTCGGCGACCTCGACTTTCATCCGATCGACTGCCGGGTCACCTGGTTCCCCGAGGACAACTGCTACTACATCATGCGCCCCGCCAACTCCGGCTGGGGATGCTGTGCATTGCTCTACCGCACCACCGACTTCCTCTCCGCGGAACCGGTCGAGATCATCGCTCTGCCGCACAACCGCGTCCCCTGCCTCTTCCCCGAGAAGATCAACGGCGAATATGTCCGGCTCGACCGCCCCTACAGCCTCAGCGCTCCCTATGAGAAGTCCTGGGCGCACATCTGGATCTCCCGCTCGCCCGATTTGATCCACTGGGGCGAATACCGGCCGCTTCTCCAGCGCGACTTCATGGCGTGGAACAACCTCAAAATCGGTCCCACCGTGCCGATCAAAACCGAAAAAGGCTGGCTCGAAATCATCCACGGCGTTCAGAACACCTTCACCGGATTCCGCTACAGCCTCGGGGCATTGCTGCTCGACCTCGAGAATCCGGAGAAGATCATCGGCCGCATGAACCGCTATCTCCTCACTCCGGAGACCGAGTACGAACATCTCGGCGTCATCCCCGAAGTGGTCTTCGCCACCGGCGCGATCGCCGACTTCAAAACCCGGGAACTGCGCATCTACTACGGCGGCGCCGACACCACCACCAACCTCGCAACCGGCAACCTCGACGAAATCATCGACGGCTGTCTCAAAGGGATCTGAAATCATGAGCATCTTTATCGACCGTTCCGGAAGCCGCTTCCTGCTCACCGCAGGCGAAATGAGCTACGCCTTTGAAGTGCAGGAGAACAGCCGGCTGATCCACCTCTACTGGGGGGCGAAACTCGACCGCGCCGACGATCTCCCTTCTGCCGCCGATCTGCAGTGGCATCGCCACTATTCCGACCGGCAGCAGAAGGCGAGTCTGCAGGAGTATCCCGCCTTCTACGGCGAGTACTATCACGAGTGTGCCATCAAAGCGGAGTACGCCGACGGCGTGCGCGCAACCAAGTTCCGCTTCGCCGGCAGCCGGGTCCAGAAGAAGTTCGATCACGAACTGCTGGAGATCACCCTCGAAGAGGAGAGCCACCCGCTCACGGTCAGGCTTTTCTACCGCGTCTGGCCCGAACTCGAACTCATCGACCGCTGGAGCGAAATCACCAATCATGCGGAAACTCCGGTCGCACTTGAGAACTTCGCTTCCGCCGCCTGGCAGCTCCCGGCCGCGCCGAACCTCTGGCGACTTACCCACCTCTCGGGCCACTGGGGCAAGGAGGCGACGATCGAACGCATTCCGGTTTCGACGGGCAAATTCACCATGGAGAGCCGCACCGGTCTCTCCGGCCCCTTCGCGGTGCCGTACTTCGCCCTCGACGAGGGGAACGCCGACGAACTCTCCGGCGAGCTGTTCTTCGGCGCGCTCCACTGGAGCGGCAACTGGAAGATCACCGTCGAACGAGATCCCTACGATCACACCGCCGTCACCGGCGGAATCCATGACTTCGACAACCGTCTCATTCTCAAGCCGCAGGAGTCTTTCACCACGCCGGTCTTCTCCGGCGGCTGGAGCCCGGCCGGATTCAGCGGCGCAAGCCGGGTGCTCCACCACTATCAGATGCGCCATGTGCTGCCGCCGGTGATCGCCGCGCGGCCGATGCCGGTGATCTTCAATTCGTGGGGTTGCATCAACGTCCACGTCAACGAGGAGAACATTCTGCGCGCGGCGAAGCTCGCGAACCGCATCGGCGCCGAACTCTTCGTGATCGACGACGGCTGGCAGCACGCACTCGGCGACTGGTTCCCCGATCCGGTGAAGTTCCCCAACGGTCTCAAGCCGGTCATCGAACTGGTCCGTTCGCTCGGCATGGAGTTCGGGCTCTGGGTCGAAATCGAATCCTACGAGCTGGCGAGCGACCTCTACAAGGCTCATCCGGAGTGGGCGATGCGCTACCCGGGCCGGGAACCCTTCACCCGCTACCGCTCCGACGTCGACCGCACCTCGGTGATGCTGAACTTCGCCCGGCGCGATGTGGCCGAGCACATCTATCAGCAACTGCATAAGCTGGTTGCCGAAACCGGGATCAAATATCTCAAACTCGATATGAACTGCTTCGTCAGCTCTCCCGGCTGGGGCGACCTGCCGCCGGAACAGCAGGGGCGGATCTGGATCGACTACGTGCACAATCTCCACTGGATTTTCGAACGGCTCAGCGCCGACTTCCCGGAACTTCTGATGGAGAACTGTTCGTCGGGCGCCTCCCGCGCCGACCTCGCCATGACCCGCTTCTTCGGCCGCATGAACCGCAGCGACAATCAGGACGCGCTCGACATGCTCAAGCTCCACGAAGGGTTCACCATGGTCAATCCCCCCCGCATGGCCGGCGGCGCCTGCCACATCAGCGATTCGATGTATCACGTCAATCACCGCAGAACGCCGCTGCAGTTCCAGGCGTTCTGCGGCATGCTGGGGTCGCTGGCCTGCGGCAAGGATCTGACGCACTGCACCGAGGCGGAACTTACGGAGATCCGCCGGTATACCGATCTCTACAAGAAACTGCGCCACATCACCAACTTCGGCGACCTCTACCGGCTGGCCAGCCACCGGGAACACCCGTGGGCAATCTATGAATATGTCGCGCAGGACCGTTCCGAAGCGGTGGTGTTTCTGCTCGGCGGTTCGATGCAGTTCGCCGACGCGATTCCGCCGGTAAAACTCGCCGGCCTCAAGCCCGACGCACTTTACGAGATCACCTGTTACGGCGAAAAGGCGCCGGAGGACGATTCCGTGCGGCAGTTCCGCTATCCCCCGATCACCGGCCGCGGCGCCGCCAATGTCGGGCTCCAGGCCGAACTCTACGGCGACTTCGATTGCAGAATTTTCCATCTGAAAGAGGTGAACGCATGAAAATAACCCGTATCGAACCTGTCCTTGTGGGGGCGCCCACGCCCGGTTGCGGATTGCTCTCCAACCGGAACTACTTCTACCTTCTCGTCCACACCGACGAAGGGATCACCGGTCTCGGCGAAGCGACGCTCGAAAGCCACGACGATTCCATCCTCGGCGCTCTGCGCGACCTGGAGGATCTGATCGTCGGTCAGGATCCCACCCGGATCGGATACCTCATGCAGGTGTTGATCCGCCAGCGTTTCTGGAAGGGCGGCGTGGTCAAGGCCTCCGCCATCTCCGGAGTCGAGCTCGCCTGCTGGGACATCCTCGGCAAATCGCTCGGCAAACCGGTCTGGCAGCTGCTGGGCGGCGCGGTCCGCGACAAAATCCGCGTCTACGCCAACGGCTGGAGCGGCGGAGCGACCGATCCGGCCGTCATCCGCGACAAGGCGCAGGAGGCGCAGGCGTACGGTTACGCCGCCTTCAAGTTCAGTCTGGCGATTCCGAGCTGGCCGCTGCACGACACTGAAACGGTCCGCCGGGTCGCAAAGGCGGCGGAGACGGTGCGCGACGCGGTCGGTCCCGACGCCGCCATCTGTTTCGACGGGCACGGCCGCTACGACTCCAACCTCGCCATCCAGATCGGCAGAGCGCTGGAGGAGTACGACCTCATGTTCTTCGAGGAACCGGTTCAACCGGAGGACGAGGAGGGAATGCTCCGCGTCGCCCGCAGTGTCAACATTCCGGTTGCGGCAGGCGAACGGCTCACCCGGCCGCAGGAGTTCCGGCGCCTGATCGAGAAGCGGGCGATCTCCATTGCCCAGCCTGACCTCGCGCACTGCCACGGTTTCAATGAGGGGCTCAAGGTGGCCCATCTCGCCGAAGCGTTCGACGCCTTCGTCGCGCCGCACTGCCCGATGAGCCCGGTGATCACGGCGATTTCGCTTCACCTCGATGCGATTGCACCGAACTTCCTCATTCAGGAGCGGCTCTTCCTCAACGACTGGCGGAACGAGGTCATCACCGAACCGCTGCAGGTCAAGGAGGGATTCATCGAGCTGCCGAAGAAGCCGGGCTGGGGCATCGAACTTGATGAAGAACTGATCCGCAAACATCCGCGCATCGTGGCGGGCACCCCCCGGCTCTTCCGGCCTGACGGCGCGGTCTGCGACTGGTAAGGAGGTGCGCCATGCGTGAGGAATTCAAGGGAAAAACCGCGCTGATCACCGGCGGTTCGCGCGGTCTCGGAGAAGCGCTCTGCCGGCGGTTCGCCGCCGCCGGATGCCGCGTCATCGTCAACTACGCCCACGGGAAAGAGGCGGCGCAGGCGGTCGCCGACGCGGTCGGCGGCGAAGCAATTCAGTGCGACATCTCCTGCGAAGAGGCGGTGCAGAAGATGTTCGACCGGGTCGGTCCGGTGGACATTCTCGTCAACAACGCCCGGGTCGACCCCTACAAACGCACGCCGGAGATGAGCGACGGCGCCTGGTGGGATGCCGTCATGGGGGTCAACCTCAAGGGGGCCTACCTCTGCGGGAAATTCGCCCTCGAAGGAATGAAACAGAGACGGTGGGGGCGGCTGCTCCACATCTCCAGCTTGTGGGCTTATCAGCCCGCCAACGAGCGGATGCTCTCCTACGCGGCGGCGAAGTCGGCGATGCATGCCCTCTCCCGGGGCTTCGCCAACCTCGGCGCACCGTACGGCGTCACATCGAACGTGCTCGCGCCGGGGCTGATTCTCACCGATATGGTCTCGTCGCGTCTGACGCCGGAAATGCTGCAGAAGGAGATGGCGGGGATTCCGCTCGGGCGCGGCTCCTCGCCGGCGGAGGTCGCCGACTTTGCCTTCGACATCGTCCGGACCGGATTTCTGACCGGTGAGATCATCAATCTCAACGGCGGCGCCTTCATGGCCCCCTGAACGGGATTTCCGGGTAATCGGAAGCGGAAAAACGGCGGTTTCGTTTGCATTCCGCCGCAGGAGGCGCTATTGTGAAGCACGACCGGCGGAAATGCCATGGTTTCGCCGGAACTTCACTGCATCGGAAGGAGGTCGGAACATGCCGGAGCCGGAACGCGTCACCATTCGTCGGATCGCCGGAGAGCTCAATCTCTCCAGTTCCACCGTCTCCCGGGCTCTGGCCGGACGCCCGGAGATCTCGCCGGAAACCACCCGGAAAGTGATCGAAACGGCGCGGCGCCTCGGCTACCGTCCGCCACCGGAAAAACGCACCGTCATCCTGATCCTCCCCGACACCGACACTCCGCTGCAAAGTTACTCGACCGGCATGTTGAACGCTTTGCGCCGGGAATGTGGCATCCGCCATCTCCAGCTGGAAGCGGTCGCTGCCGATCACCTTGCCATGGTCGATGAACGCACTCTCTGCGGGGCGATCTCCTTCGATTTTCGAAACCGCCTCGCCTTCGAATGGGGGCGGTCGCACCGGCTTCCCCTGGTCTGCGTCAATGACATGCCGCACCATCTGGATGGAGTATATTCCGTCTTCACCGATGAATTTCAGGCGATGGCCGAAGCAGTCAATCACCTCGCCGGCTTCGGCCACCGCCGCATCGGCCTGCTGCTCACCGGCGCCTCGACTCACACCTCGCGCAACCGCCGGAAAGGATTTGAACAGGTCATGCGCGCACACGGGTTCCCGCTGGAGGGGATGATCGTCGACGACGCACTTTTTCCGCCGCCGCCGGCCCGGGTCGACGGTCTGGGCGGCATGCTCCGTAAACTGCTCGACGCTGAAGTGAGCGCCATGATCGTCTGCGGGGAAGGAAGCGCGGCGGAGGTCTATTTCACCCTGCGACGATTCGGCTTTTCCCTGCCGGAACAGCTGTCTCTCATCGTCTGGGAACAACCGGAGTTCAACCGCTTCGCCATTCCGCCGCTCACCTCGATTGCACAGGATTTCAACACGTTGGCAAAGAAGGCGTTCGACCTGCTCGAAACAGTCGCCGACGGAGAAACTCCCGACGAAGATGTTCCGGTCCCGGCCCGGCTGATTTCCCGGGGATCGGTCTTTGTGCCACAGAAAATCATGCACTGAACTGCACGGTTGCTGCATAAGATTGCACGGGATTCCCCCTGCCCGGATTTGTTTTTTTACCGTTTCTGCTCTATCCTTAAGGAGCAAACCAATCAATCCGGGAGCAGAACAAATGAAAGTCGGATGCAACTACTGGGCCTCGCACGCCGGCGTGCGGATGTGGAGTCAATGGAACGAGACGGTTGTCCGTCAGGATTTCGAACGGATGGCGGAAGCGGGAATTCAATCGGTCCGGGTCTTTCCGCTCTGGCCGGACTTCCAGCCGCTGGAACTTGCGGCCGGATGCCAGAACCGGCCGCGCCTGCTTCAGTTTCGCGGCGGGCCGCTGCCCGATACGCCGTGCGGCCGGGACGGAGTGGATGAACAGATGGTGCAGCGATTTCGGACGCTTGCAACAATCGCCGCCGAACACCGGCTCGAACTCATCGTCGGTCTGGTCACCGGCTGGATGAGCGGGCAGCTCTTCCTGCCGCAAGCCTTCGCCGGACTCGATCCCCTGCGTTCTCCGCTTTCGATCAAGTGGCAGATCCGCCTGGTTCGTTGTCTGGTGCGGGAACTGCGGGATCTTCCCGCCATCGCCGTCTGGGAGCCGGGCAACGAATCGAACTGCATGGGAGAGATCGCGACACCGCAAGAGGCGTGGAACTGGACCAATGCCATCACCGCGGCAATTCGCGCCGAAGACGCCACCCGCCCGGTCGCCTCCGGCATGCACGGCCTCATGCCGGGCGCCGATACGGAGTTCGGGAGCGAACTGCCCTGGACCATTGAAACACAGGGGGAACTGTGCGATCTTCTGACGCCCCACCCCTACCCGCACTCGATGAGCAAGCTTCCGGCGCGGGTGGATCCGCACACCTCGATTCGCGCGGCCTTTCAGGCGACGGTCGAATTGCGCTTCTACAGCGATCTCGGCGGGAAACCCGCCTTCGTCGAGGAGATCGGCACCTTCGCCCCCTCTTACTGCAACGAGCAGAGCAAGGCGGAATTTCTCCGCAATTCGATGTTCAACGCCTGGGCACACGGCTCGAGCCGCTTTCTCTGGTGGTGCGCCTTCGAGCAATCCATGCTGGAGCACTCCCCGTACAGCTGGAGCGCCTGGGAGCGGGAACTCGGCCTCTACGACGCCCGCTTCCGGCTCCGGCCGGTCGGTGAGGAAATGCGAAAATTCCGCAACTTCCTCGACGCTCTGCCCTTCCGGGAACTGCCGCTGTTCCGGCGCGACGCGGTCTGCCTGCTCACCCGGGAACAGGATTTCAACGCCTTCATGGCGAACGGCTGGAGTTCGTTTCTGCTGGCCAAGCAGGCGGGGTTCGATCTGGAATTCCGTTTCGTCGCCGACGGGGTCGGCAGAAGTTCTCTCTACTTCGTGCCCGGAATCCGCGGCGGCAGCTGGAGTTTTCGAGAAGAATTCCTCGCGCTATTAGAAGAGGTCCGGCAGGGAGCGACCCTGTTTCTCACCATCGACGACGGTGCGCTCGCCCCGTTTGAATCGGTATTCGGAGCAAGCGTCCGGAGCCGCGAAATGCGGAGTGCACCGGTCCGCTTCCGATTCGGCGGCGAGCTCTTCGAACTGAACGCTCCGTTCCGGCTGGAACTCTGCCCGCAGGAAGCGGAAGTGCTTGCATGCGAAGAGGACGGCAACCCGGTTTTCCTGCGCAATGCCTATGGCAGAGGAACCGTCTATCTTCTCACCGTGCCGCTCGAACGGGAACTGGCCGGAAGGCCGGGCGCATTCCACCGTCCGGAGGAACCGAAATGGTTCCGCTTCTATCAGACAGCAGCGGAGCGGGAGATCGGGGAACGAATCCTGCAAAGTTGTCATCCGCTGATTACGCTGACCGAACACCGCGACACCCCCGAGCACGCCTGGATCGTGGCCGTGAACAACCACAGCGAAACACTGTCATGTGATCTGAAAAGTGCCGCCGGGTGGCAGCCGGCAGCGCCGCTGCCGGATTCCATCGCGCCCCACACAGGAATCCTGCTGGAGTATTTTCATGCATGATTTTTCCTGAAAAACACATCAGAAAATCGGAACATTTTCCAGCGAAACAATTGACTTTGAAGAAGAAAACTGCTATGGTAAATACCATCGCCCCGAATTACGCACAACAAGGAAAGGATTTCCCATGCGTCAAGGCAGTCTGAAATGGTTCGCCCTCGTAGCGGCGGCAGTCATCCTCACACCGGCCATGTTGACGGCGGCTCCCGCCGGACAGGCGAAGAAAGCGCAGAAGGCGCAGAAAGCCTCCAAGCCCCAAAAGAAGGTTCCGCCGTTCTCCTTCCAAACCTCCGTGGACAAGCCCGGCGCCATCTACAAGAAAGGCGAAACCATCACCCTCAGCGGCCAGATGCTCGAACAGGGGAAACCGGTCAAGGGGAAATTCATGCGCTGTGACACCTTCGTCAACGGCGTGCGCAAGGGGCGGAAGATCGTTCCCAGCGAGGAAACG
Source organism: Victivallis sp. (assembly GCF_048170485.1). NCBI lineage: Bacteria > Pseudomonadati > Lentisphaerota > Lentisphaeria > Victivallales > Victivallaceae > Victivallis > Victivallis sp. The sequence continues at coordinate 34,831 of NZ_DBEXAY010000254.1, forward strand.
GTCGTCATCACCGGCAAACTCGACGAGCCGGGCTGGTTTTCCATGATTCTCACCGCGCTCGATGAGAACAAGAAGCCGATCAAAATTCCGAAGGACCGCTGGAATCGCCCCTATACCGGCGGCATCGGCGCGATGGTCGCCCCGGAGGAGATCAAGCCCTCCGGCACCGAACCGGCCGACTTCGACGCCTTCTGGAAGGCGCAGCGCGCGGAACTCGACAAGGTCCCGGTCAAGGCGACCCGCACCGAGGTTTCTGTACCAAAACAGCTGCAGGGCAAGGTGGTCTGCTACGATGTCAAGGTTGACTGTGCCGGCGGGATGCCGGTCTCCGGGTATCTGGCAATGCCCGTGAAGGCGGCGCCCAAATCCCTCCCGGCTATCGTGAGTTATCATGGAGCCGGTGTCCGCAGCGCCAACAAGCAACTCTGGCAGGGACGCAACGCCATCGCCTTTGACGTCAACGCGCACGGCATCGACAACGGCAAGGATGCCAAATTCTACAACGATCTTTCCGCCAACGAACTCAAGAACTATTTCCATCGCGGCAAGCAGAGCCGTGACGACTTCTATTTCAAGGGGATGTACCTGCGGGTCATGCGCGCGCTCGACTATGTGAAATCCCTGCCGGAGTGGGACGGGAAGACCCTGATCGTGCGCGGTGGCAGCCAGGGCGGTGGTCAGTCGCTCGCCGCCGCCGGACTCGACCCGGATGTGACGCTCTGCGTCGCCGGTGTCCCCGCTCTCGGCGACCATGCCGGCTGGATGGTCGGCCGCCAGCCCGGTTGGCCGCGGCTCTACACCGTCAAAAACGGCAAACCCAGCGATGAAAAGGTTCGCGCCACGGCGGAATACTTCGACAACAACAACTTCGCCAAGCGGATCAAGTGCGAGATCTACCTCTCGACCGGGTTCATCGACTTCACCTGTGCGCCGACTTCGGTCTACACGGTCTACAACTCGCTGCCCGACGGCGTCAAGAAGCACATCGACACGACGCCGGACCGCGGTCACGACGCGCCGATCCCCTCCGGGCACAAACGCATCAACAGCGTGCTCACCAAGAAGTAATTCTTCGTCCGATTAACGACACAAAACCGCCCGGGGTCAAGCGATCCCAGGCGGTTTTTATTGGAATGCGGCAGAAACTTCCACCGCACACACTGAATTTCGTCGGACTACTTCAGGCAGTCCGCCAGCAGATTGCCGGCGATCTTCGCCAGGCGACGGCACTCGGCGTTACTCCGGGAACGGACCCGGGTCTGCGCCTTGATCACCTTCGGCAGGTCCGGCAGTCCGGCACGCAGACCGGCGAGCTCCTTCTCGAAGCTCTCCGGGCGACGGGAGATCCGCACCGAGGCAAAATCCAGCTCCTGACCGAGCCGCTCCCGGTCACCGTCGGCATGGCAGGTGCTGAACATGTTGTGAATCTCCGCCACCCGGTCGAGCCGGGCGAACAATCCGCGCAGCCCATCCACCGCGGCGAATTCATCTTTCACGCCGTAGGTCACCCGGACTTCAACGCCTTCGTCAAGATCGACGGAACCGGCGCGAATCATCAACGTTGCCGTCGCTCCATCATACCGCCAGGCAGGAAGTTTCGCATCTTCAAATCGGTAACAGAAGGTTGCGTTCTTCCCATTCACCTCCACCTGCTCCGGCGGCACAACTCCCACCAGATGGAATTCCAGTTCGCGGCGGCGGAGGAATCCGGCAAAGGTCCCTTCCCGATGTACGACCGAGAGCGTGCGGACATCTTCCTTCTTCCGATGAGACATGGCAATCCGCGCAAATTTCCCGTCAAGATAATCGGTGGTAATACCGTCATCCTCATACAGATCGTAGGCGCCGCTTTCGCCGGGATAGACCGTCATCACCAGATTGGTGTAGCTGCGGTCGTTGAGACGGCGGCAATTGCGCTGCTCCGGAATCACCGTTCCCGGACGGACGAAAACCGGAACTTCCTTCAGCATGAACTTCCGGGAAATCGTCCTTCCCCCCTTGAGCATACTGCCGGCGGCAACGTCGTACCACTCGCCTTCCGGCAGCCAGATTTCGGCATCGGCCAGTTCGCTCTCCGGATTGACCGGCGAAACCACCGGCGCAATCAGCATCTCCCGCCCGAACATGTACTCCTGCTTCGAGGTGTAGGCCTTCTCTTCCTCCGGATATTCATAATAGAGCGGATGGCAGAGGCTGACGCCGCTTTCGAGCGCGTAACGGTCCTCGCTGTAGATGTAGGGCACGAGTTCATAACGGCGGCGCACCACATCGCCCATTAAAGAACTGAACGGTTCCGGATAAGCCCAGAAACGGCGTTCCGCATCGGCGTTCTTGGTGGTATGGGTCCGCATGATCGGCGAATACATGCCGAACTGAATCCAGCGCAGATAGAGTTCCGGATCGATGTTGCCGGGCATATGGCCACCGAGGTCATGGCTCCAGTATCCGTAAAGCACGTTCGCAGCGGTTGCGGTAAACCAGGGCTGGAACTTGAGCGAATCCCAGTTGGAAACGGTGTCTCCGGAGAATCCGATCACGTAACGCCCGGCGCCGACTCCGCCAAACCGGCTGAAGATCAGCGGGCGGTGACGATTTCGCCTTCCAAGCATATCCACCCAGTGCAGATGATTGATCCACGGCAGGGTATCCAATCCGGGAATGGCGGTGGATTCCCCCTGCTGCCAGTCCATCCACCAGAAATCGACCCCGCGCTGCTCCTCCGGATGGTGGAGCAGCTTGAAGTAGTTTTTCATATATTTCGGGTCGGTAATATCGAAGGGAACACGGTCCACCTTCTCTGGATCGAGTCCCATTGCCCGCGCCATCGCCTCAAACTGCTCCTCGTGCCGGCCGACGCCGTCCGCAGGATGGAGATTGAGCGTCACTTTGCAGCCGCGCCGGTGGAGATGGGCGAGAAATTCATCCGGATCGGGGAAGTAGCGGCGATCCCAGGTGTAGCCGGTCCAGCCCTCCAAGTGCCAATCCATGTCGATCACCATCACATCGATCGGAATCCCGGCCCGATCGAAGCCGTCGACCAGCTGTTCGATTTCACGGTCGCTGTAAGCCCAGTAACGGCTGTACCAGTAGCCGAGGGCAAAGCGGGGCGGAACCGGCTGGGAACCAAACACCTCCGCCGCGTCATGCAGCGCATCGGCATAGGCGTGTCCATAAGCGAGCAGATAGAGATCCTGCCGTTCCCCCGGTTCGCGCGCCGTCACCCATTTGCGGTTGCCGTTGATCCGTTTGATCGCCACGTTGCGGCTGTCGTCGATGACGCTCCAGCCGGAACGCGAAAGAAATCCCTTGCAGAGCTGCAACTTCTCACGCCGCTCCTCCGGGGTACACCAGTTGAAGATCTTCTCGTCGCCGTCACAGCAATCCAGCGTCCGGCAGGTGCCGAGCAGATTGCCGTCATCGGTCGAATCGGGAGTCCAGACGATCTTTTTTCCGTTGAGTTCAAACGTGACGTTCAGGTTTTCCGCAGAGAGCTTCTTCCCGTCCGGCAGCAATTCAATCGTCAGGGAATCCGTGGTGATGCCCAGCTTCCCGTCGCGGCGGGAGGTTTTGAACTTCACCCGCCCGAGATCACGGTTGAGCACCGCAAGGGTTTCGCGGTCCTCAAACTTTCCGTCCGCACTCCATTCGAACCGGACCATTCGATCGGTCAGCAGGGAGATGCGCACATTCGGAGCACACACTACATTCTCCGGCGCGGCGGGAGCCGTCCGGAACGCGGCTTGTTCCAGCATCATGGGTAATACACTCCTGTAGTTAATCCGGCGGCACCGCCGCCTCTTCCTTTAATAATATAAGCAATTCCATCCGGGAATACAATCCGGACCATCTGAGAAAAAAATACGATTTACCGGGAGAAATCAGCGTGCCGGTTCCACTGCAATCTTCAGACCGGTCACGTTATCCCAGCCGTCCGGAAGCCTCAGCGTAACCTCAAACAGTTCGCCAGTGCTCCCTCCCCGCCATGTGCGCGGAAGCCGGAAACGGCGTGTCTCCTGCTGGTGAGATAAAGTAATGAGAAATACAGACCGACCGGCGGAAGCTGCGGTACGCCGAATCAGGAATACAATTTTCGCCTCTTTTTGTCCCGGCTCGGCAAAGCGCGGATGGACACGAATCTGAAATGCCGGATCCGGCGACTTCACCTCATAGCCGGGAAATTTGGCAAATGCCTCTTTGGTAATCATAACCTGCGGCCCCCCTTCCGGGGCTGGGCCGCGTCGGAACAGCCAGACCCCCACACCCGGCCGGACGATTCTCATCCAAACCAGACTGTACTCCGGATTCTGAAGCATCTTGCGATGTTGTTCCTTCCCATAGCGCAGATACCAGCTTCCATAAAGATAATAATCCGCCAACGGGGATCCCCACGGCACGAAACGATTGCGCAACATCAGCATAGTGGCACTCCAGTTATCGCCGGAGAAACAGGCCCCCGGCCGAATCTGCGATCGAATCTCAGGGAAAAATTCGGAGCAGTCCGGATTTCGTCCCAACAAAGAGCGCAGATTCGCCGCCCCCGTCACTCCTTGAGCAAAAAACCAATACGACATCAGCGTCGAAACCAGGACGCCCCCTAGGAGTGCGCGCCGTTTCCGACATGCGTTGGGAAGTCGAATTCCTGCAAAAAAAATTCGGTCACTGATGACAGTTCCAGGTTCTGCCAGCGACGTTACACAAAGCGCCAGCAAAAATGCCACACACTCCGTATTGTGGTGCAGGAGAAAATTCACCATCTCCGGATTGCCGCGAAGCATATTCAGCACAACAAGAAGCAATGCGGCAGGAATCAGTCGCCAGCGCCGAAACACAGCAAACGAGATCGGCAGCAGCAGAAAAAGCACCAGAAACAGATTCTTCTCCTGTATAAGCGTCCCCCAGAAAACCGCAGGTCGCAACAGAGGAGAAAGCGCCATTTCCAACAGGTTGCCTCCCAATGCGGCATATTGATGCTCATACCGGTAGCCGCCGGAGAACCCAGGAATGATCCATTGCGTGACTAAGAGAAAATATCCGAGTGCAATTCCCCCGGTGAGTGCATAGTTTCGCCACTCCTGCCGCCGTTCCAACATCATGCAGAAACTCCAGCCGACCCAGAAAACCGCTACCGACTCCTTGACGGTCAAGGAAAAAAGAAAAACAGCGAATGCCCACCGGGGGTGTCCGCTCCGGCGAAGACAATAGAAAAGCAGCAGCAGAGGAATAAAAAAACTGATGACATGGGTCCCATACATACCGCTCAAATTGAGGTTGTTGACGACCGGGTTGAACAGTAACACAAGCCCGCAGCAGAACGATTCCGCCGGAGAGAGGCGACAGCGCCGCGCCAGCAGATAGATCAGTCCGGCGCTTCCCCAGAGACAGAGCGCTCCGATAACCGGCAGTAGAAACGGCGATCGGACCACGCCGAGCAACGGCGTGAACCAGAGGAAAAAACCGGGCATGAAATGGTCGCCGAAAAAATTTTCACCGCCGTGAACATCCACCTGCAGCCAACGCCCCTGCAAGGTGTTCCACGCCACTTCGTTGAAGATGCCCCAATCCTCCCAGAAAAGCAGAAGCCGATTCAACGTCTCCCGGTAAAGCCAGAGCCCCTGCCCGATAAAGAGGAGAATCAGCAGTGTCAGCAGAAGCAGCCAGTACCGTTCCGGCAGCCGCGGGAAAAAACTGCGACGGCCGCAACATGCCAGCAGTCGGCAGACACTCCAGCCGCTGAAAAAAATCAAGGCAAACACGGCATAGATGAACTGAGTCTTCGGCAACAACAGAAATGGAACCATTCCGACCCAGACAACCAGGCAACGGATCACCCGCTCCGCCGGAATCTGACGCACCACCCACAATACAGCGGCCGCAGCAACTGCAGCCGCCAGACTTCCGCCTGTCAGACTGCTCTTGGACGACGGGACAACAAAAAGACGCACAAGGTCACACAGAGCCACTCCAGTCAGCACATAAATACAAGAAAAAAAGGAAAGCCACAATAAAAAAGCTTCCTG